>DATFJD010000192.1:0-2915 GCA_035269475.1 Halalkalibaculum sp. | reverse complement strand
GACCCGATACCACTTATATGTACAGCGAGCGAACCGACGCGCAGGAGGCTGAGTTGGATGGCGACCTTCGTTTCGGAGCTGACTTCTACCTGTCAGAGAATGAAGTGTTGACCGCAAGTGCTTACGTCAGCGGGGAGCGGGAAGAGAATAATGAAGACATCAACTATACGGATTTTGAGTACCGGGCAGGGCAGTTCTCCGGACCCGTTATCGAAGAAATTGTACGCGATAACGAAGAGGTCTCCAACGAAGGGGATATAGATTTCAACCTGGATTATGAGAATAAGTTTGACGGAGATGAGCATAAGCTGGTAGCCGACGCCAGTTTTGATATCAGCAGCGAGACGGCCGATACCGATATTGAGGAGACCATCAGGCAAGGTACCGAAGATCCGCTGTTTCAGCGGATTACCGACAGTGAAGATGAAAAAGACCTGCGTATCAATGCCGAATATGTGCGGCCACTGGGTGAGAACGGGAAACTTGAAACCGGTATTAGAAGTGACACCGAATGGATGGATAATTCTTACAGCGCAGAAGAGAGACAAAACGGTAACTGGGTTTCCCTGCCGGCATTCAGTAACAATTTCAAGTACCTGGAAAACGTCAATGCAGCTTTTGCCATATTGGGTACAGAGTGGGGCTCATTCTCAGGGCAGGTTGGCTTGCGCCTGGAGAATACCCGCATTCGCACGGAAGTAAAGAGTACCGGGCAGGTAAATGACCAGAATTATGTAAATCTTTTTCCCAGCGCTTTTCTCAACTACGCCTTCAATGAACAGCAGTCGGTACAGATTAGTTACAGCCGGCGGCTCTCCCGTCCATGGTCGCGTGCACTCATCCCCTTTGTAGATTTTGATGATCCGCGAAGCCAGTATACGGGGAACCCTAATTTGAGGCCGGAGTTCAGTAATTCTTATGAAGCAGGTTACCTTCACTACTGGGATACCGGTTCGCTGCTCACCAGTTTCTACTACCGCTACCGCACGGATGTTATCGAGAGAATTACAGAGCAAAACCAGGGAGTGATAAGAATCTTTCCGATCAACCTTGCCACTGAAGAATCGTGGGGTATTGAGCTTTCTGCTGACCAGGAGATTGCCAACGCTTTGAACCTTTCGCTGAATGCGAATCTCTTTCGTTCCAATTCGGACGGAAGCTATCAGGGACAGGTATTCAGCAGCGAGGCAGAGATAGCGCAGGGACGACTGCAGCTTCGCTGGGATATCACCGACAGCTGGAAGTTCCAGACCTCTATGCGCTACCAGGGGCCACGGCAGACTACCCAGGGTACCCGCGAAGGAATGACCATGATCGATTCCGGCCTATCCAAGGAATTTATGGACGGAAAAGCCTTGATTTCATTGAATGTTCGTGATTTGCTGAATGCACAGAACTACAACAGTACGGTGAATACGGATGGAAATCCGAATACGGAGTTTTATTCCCAGCGAGAGTTCAGCTGGTCTTCCCGTTCGGCCTCAATAAATTTCCAGTACTTCTTCGGTGAACAGGAGCAGCAGCAAAGAGGTGGAGGCGGACGAGGTGACTATTAAAGTAAAAGTGCGACTGTAATTAATTACGTTCTTTTAGCAGGCCTTAGGCGTCTGACTTTGTTTATTCATCTCCCCGGGTTTTCTTCCGGGGAGATTTTTATACTTAACCGCTTCTCTGTCAGCTGCCCATTATAACTGGCAACTGGCTTAAAATATAATTCAGGCCATCTACTCACAATCGGGATGAAAATGTGGCTGGAAGCTAAATGAGTTAATTGCTACCGGGCTGTGGGTTCCCATCTTCAATCACTCTCCCATGGCTGACAAAAGAGATGCCCTGTTGCTGCGAAGTGCTTATCATTACCGCTTCCACTATAGGAGGGAAGGTGGGGTTTTCAGACTCCCAGCCAACGATAAAATTTGCACCTACGCCCCCTCTAAGGTCATTTTCTTCGACCACAAAAGAGGTAGAAGCGAGCGGGCTTATCGTCATGGGCTCGTCGAGATAATTTTTAACAATATCACCTTGGGAATCGTAGTACAAAACTTTGGTGAGTATTAAGGTCCGGTTTAAATCTGCATTCCGAATGCTTAGGGTAGCCGTCAGGTTAAAGGTTTTTTGCTGGTTCAACTGGTAAATATGAGAATAAACCGGAACATAAATAGTCTGGCCCAATGAAGTATGCAGCCTTACAAAGTCAGAATTATTCTGTTTCAGCGAGTCGGCCGGTTCGCCCTCTTCTGTAACTGGCTGAGCAGCCTTAGAAGGCTGACTCTCCTCTGTCCCACCGCAGGCTAACAGCGCTACGAAAAGAACCGGGTATAAGATCCTAGGTACCATGAATTCGTGGTTTAAGAATTCTAAACTATTTACCTTGACTGATAATCAAGATAAATGCTGCAGGCTATTTTTCTAAAAATTATTTACTGCTACCTGTGTCAGAAGAGAAAAGGAACAAATTAAGAAAGCTCCGCACTGTCTAGAATTCAAAATTAATGGATACTGCGGCGAGGTTTTTACCGAAGGTGGGTGTCACTTGGATGTCATGAGTACCCAGGTGCCTCTTGGAAAGGTAATAACCCATGGAAAATCCGATGAACGCGCCCGCTGCTACATCACTGAGCCAGTGTTTGCCCTCGGCAATGCGTGCTATGGCTGTACCGGCCGGAAGTGCAAATAGGGAATAGGTCAGCGGACTTGGGTAATACATAATCCAGGGAGTAATAAAAGAGAAGGCCCGGGCCGTGTGTCCGGATGGAAAAGAGGTTTGGCCCGTACTCACGAAATCAAAATCATAGGCTCCCTCGTTCATGTAAGGGCGCTGTCGGGCAAACAGAAACTTACCGGCTCCTACGGTAAGAGAAGTCATCAGTACCGACTGAAGCGAGGTAAAGGCAGCATCCTGAAATTTTGTATTT
>DATFJD010000191.1:0-3496 GCA_035269475.1 Halalkalibaculum sp. | reverse complement strand
GTAGTACCGAAACGAAGTGGAAGATAGGGCAGGGGACGTGACTCAATGCAAAAGTGGGCCACCAGTTTTTTATTGGTAAATGCCGTATTGCTCAATCCCAGTGTTAAATCACTCATCAGTTTAATGCGGTTTATGTCCAGGACCAGGCCGGCATTGAAGGAGGTTGGCAAAGAGACGGTGAAATTTTCATCTGACTGATTTTCAGCTTCAAAAAATGGATTCGGAATTTCTGAGGCCTCCTCAAAGAACACCGGTACCTGTCCGGCGGAACCGATAAACTGGTTGTCAAGCGGGGATTGGTTATTGATTTGTGTGGTGGTCTCTGCCGAAGAAAGCTGTAGCGGGGCGGTTGAATAATGAACCACGCCGATGTCGGTAATGGAAAGGCCGATGCGAAGCGACTTCTCAATAGGCCTACGGTTTTCCCCGCTGTCAAGCAAGCTTACATCAGTGCCCAATGGAATGAGATAGGTGAGTCCGAAATCCACTCCCGCACCGTATCCGGTCGGTTTCATTAAAAACCGGTTGCTTAGTTCCGCATCAATGGCCGATTGTGCGGAACCCGAAACCAGGTAACTGTTAATCATATCCGAGTAGCTTCCGGCCGAATAAAAAGTAAACTCACTTTGGTAGCTGGTAGTGTTCTGCTGGGCATCGGTAAGATATCTGCCGTTGTAAACGGAGTTCTCATAAGTTCCTCCCAATACTAATTTGGGGGCAATTCCAAGGAAGAGCTTATTAATTCTGGGAACGAGCCCGTTTAAGAACCGGAACTCCTGGGCAAAACCGAAAGAAATTTCATGCAGAGCCTGGGTTTGTTTGATTAGTGTCAAATCACGTATGGAAGTACCGTTCTGTTCATTACTTTCAACGGAATACCAGCCTCTGCCAACTTCTATTCTGGATCCCACCCTGGTACGCAATGCCAGCGAGTATGATTTATTATCTCCGATCCACTGGATTCCTCCCCAAATGAAGTCAGCCCGGGATAAATGCTCCGAAGTCAGGTTGCTTCCGGAATAATTTTCATCCAGTATGGTTGTTCGCTGGGCCGTTGAGATGCTCTGTTCCCCTGCCTCATAGGGGAGAAAGGTATCGGCGTAACGCTGGAACTGGTTTTTTGGATTGCCTGAGGATAAAACAGGTTCAAAGAACGTGCCGAGGGTGCCCAGAGAGACATGAATCGATCCTTCACGGTCATAAACGGACAGGTTGGCCGGGTTATAAAAGTTAGCCTCAATACCGTTGAGATAGGCTGTGCCACCGCCGCCCAGTGCAATATTGCGGGCATTGAGGACAGGCTGAGCCATGAGACTTCCGCTCCCAAAGATTAGCACTGCAAACAAGCAACCTAATAGCCTGCTGTAAAAATGATTATTCATTTATATGATTATTATCCGGCGATTGGTGGAACTAGCCTATCACGTTTAACTTAGCCACCCTGAGCATCAGTGTTTTTCGTCCTCTGTCTTTGAAAAATACAACAACTTTGGTCCTTTCGCCATGGCCGGTTCTGTTTATGATCTTGCCCGGTCCAAATACGCTGTGTTCGACTTTGGCTCCCACCTGGAAAGGGTCTTCATCGGGATTGTCGTAATGTATGGTTGTACCCTGGTCGGTATTACGATTATTTTTATTGTAGAGTGGCTTCTTCCAGTCATATTCAACCTTGGTATTACCGTCATATTCCGATTCAGAGCTGCCGTTAGAGAAGCGTGATTTATTCTGGTTTATAGTCGATCCGGTTTCCGTTCTCACCACGTCAGAGCTTACCTCATCCAGGAAACGCGAGCGCATCATAGGTTTTTCTTCCCCGTACTTATAGCGTGTTCTGCAGTGGCTGAAAAAGAGTTGCTCTTCAGCACGGGTTATGGCTACATAAAACAGGCGCCGTTCTTCCTCAATATTGACATCTTCATAGTTGCGACTGCCAACCGGAAAGAGCTCCTCTTCCAGCCCAACCACGAAGACAACCGGGAATTCCAGGCCTTTGGCGGCATGGACCGTCATCAGGGTTACTGCCGGCTTATCTTCATCGTATTTATCGGTATCGGTTATCAGGCTGATTTCCTGCAGGAAAGAACTCAGCTTAGAACTCTTCGTATTTTTTTCGAAATAAGAGATAGCATTTTGAAGTTCGATGATGTTCTCGCGGCGCGTCATTGATTTGGGCGAGTTTTCCTCCACCAGCGATTTCATATAACCCGATTTCTTCAGAAGCTTTTTGGTAACCTCGGTCAGTGATACGTCATTTTTCAGGTCGGCCTTCAGCTCCTGAATCATATCTACAAAGTCCTTGACGCTGTTTTCGGCCGGCTTATAGAGATCCGCTTCCTCAACGTTCTTCAATATCTTCCAAAGCGACTGACCGGTTTTTCTTGCCCGTGAAGTCAGGTCATGCAGTGATTTGTTCCCGATGCCCCTGGACGGCTCGTTAATTATTCGGAGCAGGTTCGTGTCATCATCAGGATTGGATAGCAGGGTCAGGTAAGCGAGCACATCCTTGATTTCCTTTCGCTGATAGAAAGAAAGGCCGCCCACCAGCTGGTAGGTGACGCCCTTTCGCCGCAGCGTCTCTTCAAAGACCCGGCTTTGGTAATTTGTGCGGTACAAGATGGCAAAATCATTGAACTGGTAGCCTTTGCGCATCTTCAGCTCATTGATATAATTGGCCACCCTATTGGCTTCGTCCCGTTCGTCATAATTGTCCAGAACGGTGATGGTTTCGCCGGTATCATTATCTGTCCATAATGTTTTATCAAGCTGACCGGTATTCTGTTTGATTATGGAGTCGGCCGCTCTTAAAATAGCTTTGGTGGAACGGTAGTTTTGCTCCAGCGGTATTTCCACCGCATTTTCATAATCCTCCTTAAAATTCAGGATGTTGGTGATGTCAGCCCCGCGAAAGGAATAAATGCTTTGGGCGTCATCGCCAACCACGCACAGGTTCTTGTATTTGCTGGCCAGCATGTTGGTCACTTTATACTGGGCATGATTGGTATCCTGGTACTCGTCAATAAGAATATATTTGTAGCGATCCTGGTATTTTTCGAGCACATCTTCATGCTTGCTGAATAATTCGATGGGCTTGATAAGCAGGTCATCAAAATCCATGGCATTATTATGCTTCAGCCGTTCTACGTACATGCCATAAATGCGTGCAGTAATGTCATCGAGCGTACTGTGTACAAATCGTTCTTTATACTGCCCCGGAAGAATCAGCTGGTTCTTGGCATCGCTGATGCGGCGGTGAATGGTTCGCGGCTGGATCTCTTTGGGATCATAATTATTCTCCCGCAGTATCTGTTTGATAGCATTCTGGGAGTCGTCGGTGTCGTATATCGAATAGTTAGAGGTAAAACCGATCTTCTCCGCTTCAAAACGCAGTATTTTTGAAAAGACAGAGTGAAAAGTGCCCATCCAAAGCTTTTTGGCTTCATCGCCAATCAGTTTCTGAATACGGTCTTTCATTTCACGGGCAGCCTTATTGGTAAAG
>DATFJD010000190.1:0-10894 GCA_035269475.1 Halalkalibaculum sp. | reverse complement strand
AATGCCGGTTATGGTCGTATCCTGAAAACCTGAGCTGTCAGGTTCAAAATTGAGGTCATATAAGCCCTCGGCCAAGCCAAGAATCTGGAATTCCCCTTCTTCGCCGGTTGTAGTTGCAATGGTATCTTCATTTACAACCGTATAAACGGAAGTTGTGAAATCATTCGGTACTACGACTCCGGAAATTGAGCCGGTCTCCTGCAGGTTGACGGCGCGTAATACCGGTTTGAGCAGATAGCTGAAGTTTGGATTCTTGCCTTTGCCGGTTTCAACGATTGAGCGGCTGGCATCAAAATCGACGAGCAGGGAGTAGCTGGTTCCTTCCTCGATTTCGGCGTCAAGCTTGAGTTTCAAACCCGATTGCTGTGCGCTGGGAGTTTTCAGGTAAAAGCTTTCGCCATTTACCACTACCTCGTTGTCATCGCCAAGAATGAGGCGCATTTGATCATAAGTGCCGGGTTCCAGCTCGGTTTCACCCAGAATAAGGGTATTCCCATTTTGCAGGGTTAACAAATCTACCCGAACCGGTTCCTGGGAAACGGTTACCCACTCTTCTTCATGTTCGGTTGAATCAGATTCGGTTGAGTCGGTTTCGGTGGAGTCGGCTCTTCGAACCCTGACTTCCTGTATATCAATGAAGACCGATTCATAATCGCCGGGGGCGTCAGTCAAGATTACTTTTAACGAAGATGGAGCATCACCGGTTATTTCATCGCTGTTCTTGGTATCGGTGTCGGTGAGTCCGCTATCGCTGCAAGAGACAGCAGTAAATGTTAGCAGTACTGCAAATAGAAATAGGGAAATTGATTTAAAAACCTTCATAATTTGATGAGTTTCGTTTCAAAATACTTGCTGTCTTATTTAGAGTTAATACAACGGATTTTGTTCCGCGAAAAATCCGCTCTTGGCCAACACATTCCAAAAGTGAATTTATGCCGCTAAAAGGGCTACCAATGCAATCAGGGCCAGGCTGAACAAAATAAATTGCGTTACTGAGTGTGAAACAAAGCTTCTAATCATTATTGTCTTAAGGCAATGCTGTTTATAGATGTTATAGATGAACCGTTTTTTTGCTTATACAGAGACTGTATTCGTTTGTTCCTTGTTATACCTTCAGCAATGTCGTTCCACATACCCGGTTCCGGTTGTAGTGCTAAAGCTTTTAGTTGGACATCAGAGGCTGCCAAATACAGCCTATTTACTTAGTCCGATCTTATTGCCGGTGAATCATGATAGATTCAAAAGTTGTTATACAATACTGTTGAACAGTTCACTGTTAAATTTAAGCAGATAAAGAAATGGAGGCTTGTTATGAAGTGCCAACTTACCTATCTCCCTTTGGGTACGATTGAAGTTACTGAAAAGGTAGATGAAGTGATAGATGTTATCGACGGTTATGACCTGTCATACCGTGTTGGAGAAATGTCAACACTGGTTGAAGGAGATCGTGAGGAAGTATTTAATCTTATAAACGATATCTACACTACTCAGAACGATAACGGAAGCCAATTCCGTTTACACGTTGAACTATTGAGTTCAAACAATTATTCTTAAGCCAATTTTTATAAGGCCGGTTTCGATGTACTGCTGAATTTTTTGCAGTTTCTTTTTCCCGGCCTTTCAACGTACATAATCTATATCTCTACCATAATGATAACAACGGCACAATTTACCTATATACCTCTAAATTCGAATGATCCGCGTGAAAGCGTTGATTTTTTACTTGAACTGGTTGCCCAGCACGAAGTGGAAGTGGATGTCAACTATTTGTCTACCAGCATAAGAGGAAAAACGGATGTGGTTTTTGAACTCATCCGTGAAGTTTACGATACGATGACACTGGAAGACAATGACTTCCGTTTTCATGTGGAATTGCTTAATCCGGTTTCCGAAGAAAAAGATCCGCTGGATATTGATGCCGGTCAAATTTAATACCCAGCAAAACCGGTACTCTTTTAAATGTCGCGGGTGGTGAGCTTGCGGCATTTTTATTTTGAGAAAAGGTTTATGAAAAAACAGCGCTAATTTTGTATCTTTAGCGTTCTTTTTTGCCAGTTAATTTGCGTCTTTTGAGAAACTCACGTCTATGCCTGAAATACGAAACTTTTGTATCATCGCTCATATTGATCACGGCAAGTCTACGCTTGCCGATCGCCTTCTGGAACGTACCGGTGCTATAACCGAGCGTGAAATGCAGGAACAGATCCTGGATGATATGGATCTGGAGAGAGAAAGAGGCATCACCATCAAGAGTCACGCCATCAAAATGGACTACGAACGTCCGAATGGCGAAAAGGTGATTTTTAATCTTATTGATACCCCCGGGCATGTGGATTTTGCCTATGAGGTTTCCCGGGCGCTAAAAGCCTGTGAGGGTGCCCTGCTGGTGGTTGACGCCGCGCAGGGTGTAGAAGCCCAAACTATTTCAACTTTGTACCAGGCTATTGACCAGAATCTGGAGATTGTACCCGTGATCAATAAAATTGATCTTCCGGGTGCCGACCTGGAAGGGGTGAGCCAGCAGATCGTAGATCTCCTGGGCTGCGAGCATAAAGACATACTGCAGGTTTCCGGAAAGACCGGTGAAGGCGTTGATTTGTTACTGGAAGCGATATACGAACTGATTCCGGGACCCGGACGTGAAAAGGACAAGCCCCTTAAAGCGCTGATCTTTGACTCGATTTTCAATACCTATCGCGGTTCCATCGTCTATGTGCGTGTCATGGAAGGAAGCTTGCACAAGGGCGAGGGTATACGATTTATGGCAACGGACAAAGAGTATGACGCCGAGGAGATCGGCTACCTGAAATTGGAAAAAGAAAAAACTGACAAGCTGGAAGCAGGTGAGGTAGGTTATGTCATAGGCAGCGTGAAATCACTGCAGGATGCACGTGTTGGTGATACGCTCACCACAACGAAAAATCCTGCGAAAGAGGCCATACCCGGTTACCAGGAAGTAAAGCCGATGGTATTCAGCGGTATCTACCCAACTGACTCTGATGATTTTGAAGATCTTCGCTCCGCTCTTGAAAAGCTGCAGCTGAACGATGCCTCTTTATCCTATCAGCCCGAAACCTCCAAGGCGCTGGGCTTTGGTTTCAGGGCAGGATTCCTCGGACTGCTGCATATGGAAATTGTGCAGGAGCGACTGGACCGGGAATTTGATATTGACATCATTACCACGGTACCGAACGTAGAGTACGAAGTTCATAAAACGGAGAAGGGCGAGGTGGTGAAGAAGATAGTTGACAACCCCAGCGAGATGCCCGATCCCAGTAAGGTAGAGCAGGTCTACGAACCCTATATCAAGGCAAGTATCATTACGCCATCCGAATATATAGGTCCCATCATGAATCTTTGCCAGGAACGGCGCGGCAACTACATCAACCAGCTTCACATGCAAAGCAATCGCGTGGAAATTACCTACGAATTGCCCATGGCTGAAGTGGTTTTTGATTTCTATGACCGGCTGAAAAGCAGCACCCGCGGCTATGCTTCCCTGGATTATGAATTTTTAGAATACCGAAAGGGCGATCTGGTACGTTTAGATATACTGCTGAACGGTGATCCGGTCGATGCACTGTCGAGCATCACCCACAGGGACAAAGCCTATGATCTGGGCCGCAAATTATGCGGTAAACTCAAGGAACTTATCCCACAGCAACAATTTGAAGTTGCCATACAAGCTGCGATAGGTTCTCGCGTTATAGCAAGAGATACGATCCGTGCCATGCGCAAGGATGTGACTGCCAAATGTTACGGCGGTGATATTTCCAGGAAAAGGAAACTTCTGGAAAAACAGAAAGAAGGTAAGAAAAGAATGAAAAATGTTGGATCAGTTGAGGTCCCTCAGGAAGCCTTTCTTGCTGTCTTGTCAATGGATGATGACTAATGAAACAAATAAACAGGCATAGAGTATAGTGCTTCAAGGCTTGTACTTTTATGCTTTACACCATTTGCCAAAAATATTAAGAATATGAAGAAACGCTTATTAACACTCGTAATCATAATCGGCCTGGCCGTTCTGGGTATTACTTCTCAATCGGTTGCGCAGTTCAGCGAGCCTGAATTTGAGAAGGTAACGGAAGAGAAGTGGGGCTGGTTTATGAACAAAATTTCAGACGTAAAGCTGACCGGACAGGGGCTGTATGACAAGCAAGGAATTGACAGCATGGAAACCAGCAAGATACGTGCCCGCTTGCAGGCCGCTTTCGGGGAGCCGACCAAAACTCTGGAAGATTTAATCAACGGTCCGAAGTTCAGGCCGGGGGAAGCCATACAGTTTGAGTATTGGTTCACGGTCGATGATTCCATTCCTTTCATGATCCTTGATGTAGACGGGCCTTTCGGTGAGGGACTGGTTTACGGCGGTGCCAGCAAGTACATTGATCTCATGCCGCAGATAAAGAGAACATTCTCACGAAAATTGATGGAGATAGACAACCCTGCACCTTTCCAGGATTATTTCTATTCTCCTGAACGGGAACAATGGTTTAAGGTGACTTATAAAAACGGGGAATACAATACCAGGAAGATCGACTCGCCGGACGGGATGACTATTAATTTTCGATACTAACTACACATAAAAAGGAACTACATTGGCAAAAAAGGATAATAAGGACGAGCTGGAAGAACGCAAGTCCCGGAGAAAACAACGACAAAAAGATCAGCATGAGAAAGCCAAGAGCTGGCTCAGGGAATGGATGGATGCCCTGCTCTTCGCTGCTATTGCCGCACTGATCATTCGCACCTTTTTCTTTGAAGCATACCGCATACCCACGCCGTCTATGGAAGAGACCCTGCTGACAGGTGATTTCCTTGTGGTATCCAAAATCAGTTACGGCCCCCGCACACCGATGGTTTTGGCCGTACCTTTTACAAATATCTATTTACCCGGACTTAATCTGCCCTGGACCCGAATACCCGGTTACGAGGATATTGAACGGAATGACATCGTGGTATTTAACTATCCCATCGACATTGCACCGATAGCCGCCAAAACAAATTATATAAAACGAAGCGTGGGTATACCCGGAGATACCCTGTCTATTCGTGACAAAGAGCTCTTTATTAATAGCGAGAGTGCACAGGACTTTCCGGGAATACAGAAGAATTATATTGTTACGGTTCAGGAGCGGGTCCGGCTCAGCCCGGCCAAGGTGAGGGCTGCGGGCGCCCGTTTAATCAGGGCTGAAGGTCCGAACAGTTACAGGGTGAACATGACTAAAGAAGAGGCTGAAGTGATCAGCAGCTGGGTTGAGGTTACAAATGTCGAGCCCTTTGTATTGCCTGAAAGCTACAACGAGTATTCCAGGGTTGATTTCAGCTTTTCATCCGGCTTTATGAATCACGACCACCTGCCGCCTGTTGTAATTCCTTTTGAAGGGCAGGAGGTAACCCTGACTAGCGAGAACTGGCATATCTACGAAAACATCGTTACGCGTTACGAGGCCAATAATGTTGAGCGAAACGGCGATACCTTTATCATTAACGGGGAAGAAAGAAACACCTACACCATCCAGCAGGATTATTATTTTCTGATGGGTGACAACAGGGATGACAGTGAAGACAGCCGGTTCTGGGGCTTTGTTCCACACGACCATGTTGTCGGCAAGGCAGGGCTTATCTATTTCTCCTGGGATTCGGAACGATGGCTGCCCCGGTTTAACCGCCTGCTAAACTTCATTCACGAATAAGAAGATTAAATCCGAAATCCGAATTTCGAATGTTCGAAACGGATAATGTTTCGAATTTGGGTCATTCGAGTTTCGGATTTTGAATTTTGGACTTGAGTTTGCTAATTCTTAGCAATTGATTTGCCGCGGGCTTGCCCTTCTTTGATAGCGAGCTGCCCGCAGCCTGCATCGATATCATCTCCCCGGCTTCTTCGAACGGTTGCCGTCACGTCATTTCTTACCAGTTCCTGCATAAAGGCATCAAGACGTTGCTCGCGGGCTCTCTTAAGGGCAACACCGGCTACATCATTGTACATGATGATATTTACCTTGCTGGGTGCCCACCGGGCGATTTGAGCCAGTTCACGGGCATCTTTGGGCGAATCATTAAACTCATCAAACAGAAGGTATTCGTAGGTGATGGGCCTGTGCAGCTTGGCATAGTAATACTGAACGGCTTCCTTAAGCTGGGACAGGTTCATGGAGCTGTTGATTGGCATGATCTCATCCCGCTTCTCGTCGTTGGCGGCGTGTAGCGAAATGGCGAGGTTGAAGGGTTGCCGTTCATCAGCCAGTTTTTTTATCTGCTTGGTAAGGCCTACGGTTGATATGGTAATTCGCTTGGGCGAAAGCCCTATACTTAACTCATCACAGATAATGGAGCCTGAGTTGACCACCGCCTTGTAGTTATGCAATGGCTCTCCCATCCCCATGTATACGACGTTGGTAATTCTCTTATCAAACTTCTCTTCGCAAATTTCATTGATATACTGAACCTGGTCAACTATTTCACCATGGGTCAGGCTGCGGAAAAAACCCATCTTGCCGGTGGCGCAAAACGAACAACCGAATACGCAACCCACCTGCGAGGAAACGCAGACGGTGAGCCTGTTGGCTGCCCCGTCCGGGTAAAAGTCGGGTATCATCACCGCCTCGACCTTGTAATCTTCATCTCCCGGAAGGCGGAACAAGAATTTCATAGTACCGTCGCTTGACTCTTGGTGGGTCACCGGTTCAATTCGGCTCACCTCCGCTATTTCATCCAGCTGTGACCGCAGGTCCTTGGAAAGGTTTGTCATTTCTTCAAAACTGCTCACGCCTTTCTGGTAGAGCCACTGAAAGATCTGTTCGCTTCGGTAAGATTGTAGTCCCTGATCTTCACAGAATTCCTGCAGTTCTTCCCTGTTGAGGGATTTTAAGTCAACTTTTTCTTTAGTTTTTACTTGTTCTTCCATAAGGGGCAAAGATACAAACTATTTACAAGGATTTTTAGCGGCTTATGGCTGAACTTCTATATCTGTTTATTTCGAAAAGAACAGCTAAGTTATTTCACAGAGGTGCACGGAGGATCTCAGAGAAACACCGAGATAAGTCCCCTCTTGGGAGGGGAAATTAAAGCCGAGGTGTTCGAGGCTGAAAATGGGGTGGGCAAATCGAAGCAATTAATTTTCCTCAGGGTGATAAGCTTCGGCCGCGGCAAGTAGTACTTCCGACTTAATCCGGGTTTTATAATCGGGGTTTACATACTGAAAGGTGATCATACCATCCGGATTAACCATAAAAACAGCCGGGACAGGAAGTAAATGGTGGTCATGGCCCGATCGCTCTGCCAGGTCCATCCCGTTATTTTTATAGCGTTCAACAGTAGCGGAGTCTACCTTAAAAGCCAGTCCAAAAGCTTTGCTTGCCTGCATGTCGCTGTCAGAGAGCAGGGTGTAGGAGAGCTCTTTCTCCTGTTTGCTGGCCTGCAGGTATTCCGGTTTATCGGGGCTTACGGCAAGCACCTGGTAGCCTAGGTCGGCCAATTGCGAGTGAGCTTCCTGAAGCTGGGCCATGTGCCGGTTGCAGTAGGGGCACCAACCGCCGCGATAAAAAATGAGAACGGCAGGTTTTTCTTTAACGAGCTGCTTAAGCCTCACGCTATCGCCTTCAACAGTTTTCAGCCTCACATCCGGTACAGTAGTACCGGTCAGCACAGGATTGACATCCGCAGCGTTTTGTGCATAGTTCATAGAGCGTTGACCGGGATCTTCTGCCGTGCCGGGTGAGCCCGACTCCATGCAACCCTGCAGAAACAAAACAAAAGTAAGAAATAGTAGAGAGGTTATTAGCTGTCTCATGTAATCTTTTCCCCGGTTTTTTAAATATATCAAAGAATAGGTCGGCTTCTTGCCTAAGGTAAAAAAATAAATAGGAGGCACTTTAAAAGCACCTCCTATTTACGTTCAGCAGATCATCAGGAAAGACTGGCATCCAGTGAAACGTCAACACCGGCCAGTGCTTTTGATACCGGGCAGTTTTCCTTGGCGCCATTGGCAAATTCCTGGAATTCGTCATTATCAATATCGGGGACACTGGCTTTTGCAGTCAGTTTGATCTTGGAGATCGTGGGAGCACCGTCAACCGTTTCAAGAGTGACGTTGGCATTGGTTTCAACGGATTCGGGTGTGAAACCGGCCTGTGCCAGCTCGTTGGAAAGGGCCATAGAGAAGCAGCCCGCAAGGGCAGAACCTATTAACTCTTCCGGATTGGTTCCGGTTCCTTCCTCAAACCTGGATGCAAAAGAGTAGGCCCCTTCAAAGGCACCGCTCCCGAATTTCATGGTTCCTTTTCCGCCTTTTAAATCACCTTTCCAAATGGCATTGGCTTTTCTTTGTGGCATAATATTTTAATAATTTTTTGAAAGTTTGTTACAGCAGGTTGGGTAACAGATTAACCCGTTGTGGCATTCCCCGGTTTTGTTTTACAAAGTAGTTAATTTCAGATTAAATGCCTTGTCAAATCAATCAGGAGGGGTGAGCTCGGAGATTTGAACGCTCCCTACCTGCTTTGAATTGTTATTACTGTATTTCTTCAATAATTCAAATCAAAACAGAACTGATGAATATTAACGATGCTTATAATTTGGTAGCCGACAAACTGGAAACCTGGATCGACACGCTGATTCGTATGCTGCCTAACCTGGTGATGGCGCTGTTGGTCCTAATCGCATTTTATGTGGTAGGCAAGCTCATTCGCAGTGCCGTCGGGAAACTGCTGGATAAGGTTACCGATAATAAGAATATCATAAACCTGCTGGAAACGATTGTAGGGGTTATGGTGCTGGGTATCGGTATCTTTATAGCGCTTAGTATTCTGCAGCTCGACGGTGCGGTCACCTCACTACTGGCCGGTGCCGGAATTATCGGTCTGGCATTAGGTTTCGCTTTTCAGGATATTGCCTCCAATTTTATTTCGGGCATTATTTTATCCATCCGGCATCCTTTTGGCATCGGGGATATTATTGAGACCAATGATATCTATGGAACCGTTCAAAAGATGAATCTTAGAAACACTATTATCAGAACTCCCCAGGGACAGATCGTTTATATACCCAATAAAAGTGTTTTTGAAAATGTGCTTGAAAATTTTACAAGCAGTGGAGAACGCCGCATCGACATTTCCTGCGGGGTATCTTACGGTGATGATCTGGAAAAGGCTAAAGAAGTTGCGATCGAGGCGATTAAAACGCTTGAAAATTATAATGATGAGAAAGGAATTGAGTTCTACTATGAAGAATTCGGCGGGAGTTCCATTAACTTTAAGATTCGTTTTTGGGTAGACTTTCGAAAAAATCCTGATTTCTGGTCTGCCCGAAGTGATGCCATTATAGCGATCACCAAGCATTTTGATGAGAATGACATCATGATTCCTTTCCCAATTCGTACGCTTGACTTCGGTATACGCGGAGGTGAGAAACTGAATACCATGCTTCAGAGCGGGAAAAATGTGAGTGACGGCCGGTAGTAAAGTATCGTTTTTGTCAATTAAAGAAATGCCATGTTTTCCAAAACATGGCATTTCTAATTTATGCTAAATCAAAAGCGTGGATTTACCACATTATTATATATAGAACCGAAGCTATACTCTATACCGATGGATCCTCCAAATGAGTAGGAAGTAAGCTGTTGTCTGAGATTAAGCAGCTGTTCGGCATCCGAAATATCGCCTTTAGGAATTGATAACTGATCGTTTATTAAGGAATAGCGGCCGTCTATACTGAGATCGAGCCCGCGAAATACCCTGAAGTCAAACTCAAGCCTCAAGTCAACCCGGTTTTTGCTGAAGTCGTGCATGAATGCGGATAGATTCAGGCGTCCTTCAATTTCCCCCCAGGGTTGGGTAAAATCCATGCGAGAACGGATCTGGGGTTTGATAAGAAATTCCGATCTCTCATTGAATATAGTCAGTTCATCGTAGTCAAAATAGGAGCTGGATACCAGAAAGAGGAAACTGATTTCCCGCTGCGCGTATTCTCTATAGGGAAAGATATTATATTCAAGCGCGGGACTCGCCTGCAAGCTGAGGTCAATGTTGTTGCGAGAAGATGAAAAAGCTTCCGTAAAAATGCCTGCCGACCAGTGATTGGATATGCTTTTTACCAATCGGCCGTCAAAACGCTGCCCGCGGGTAATGAATACATCGGTTATATTATTACCGAGTGAATCTTCATCGGTAAATGCCCGTCTGTTATAGTCATAATCATAACCAAGATTTATTTTCCAATCTTCCGTTACCCTGTCTGCTGAAACTCCTCCGGAAAGGAAGAGACTATTACGAGACTCTTCACCGTTAAAAAAGGCATTGCCGCCTAGTTCAAAAACCCAGTTATTCCACTTGTTTTCCTCAACGGAGGTTTGCAATACATCCTTATCATCATAAATTATATCTAAATTATCTATAGCTGAAGTCTCGGAAACGTAAGGAATGAGGCCTATTTTTATATAACGCACCAATCCTATGCGTTCCTCATCTTGGGTATCAGAGTTTGGAGATACATAGATCAGGGTATTATCCTGTCCGCTGAACTCCGACCTGCCAATAAAACGCAAGGTAAATTCTGTTCCTCCGCTACCCGTTGTTTGACGGGTAATAAGCAAATGTACATCGGCATCTTCTTTGTCCCTGACATAGTCTACAAAAGATACCTCCTGCCTGATATATGAACGGTCGCAGCGGTTACAATCTAAAAATACACGGACCGCCTCTGTTTGCTGGGCCAGTGACGGTGAAACGAGAATTAAAAAGCAAATAAATAATCCCGTTAGGTACCTGGTAAAAGCCATTTGAAACGTCTGTTATTAGTGTCTTTGATAAGTGTTTCTGTAGTTAAGGATTTCAAAGAGGAAGATCTAATTTCAGGCTGCAAAAAGATTTAAAAAATATATCCATTGCAACAC
>DATFJD010000189.1:0-7866 GCA_035269475.1 Halalkalibaculum sp. | reverse complement strand
GGTGAAGAAGAGACCTATCGTCGACAGGAGAGAAGGTCCGGAGTTTTTTCACGGTCTTTTGCACTGCCCGAAAATGTTAACACGGCAGAAACCAGTGCTCATTTTCGAAGCGGTGTGCTGACAATATCAATGCCGAAATCGGATGTGCTTAAAGATTCTAAGTCCATCCCGATCAACTAAGCCGGCGGAAGTTGCGAGGGAGTTCTTCTCCAAATAGCACAGAGCAGAGCTCCTTCGCAACCAAGCACGAAATTTAGAATTTATCGAAAGAATTAAACATTTAATCAAAAATAACAGATAAGCATTATGGGTAAAATTATAGGAATTGACTTGGGTACTACCAACTCCTGCGTTTCCGTAATGGAAGGGAACGATCCTGTAGTAATACAGAACTCAGAGGGTGGTAGAACGACTCCTTCAGTGGTTGCCTTCTCAAAAGATGGAGAACGACTCGTTGGAGCACCCGCTAAACGACAAGCTATTACCAACCCCGAAAAAACAGTCTCCTCTATAAAGCGATTTATGGGGCGGCTTTTCAACGAGGTTGAAGAGGAAGCCAAGCAGGCTTCTTATGAAATTGTTAAAGGCGATGACGGAACTGCTCGCGTAAAAATTGAAGATCGCAAATACGCTCCTCAGGAAATTTCAGCAATGATCCTTCAAAAGATGAAGCAAACTGCTGAAGAGTACCTGGGTGAAAAAGTTACGGACGCCGTTATTACGGTTCCCGCTTACTTCAATGACGCACAGCGTAAAGCGACACAGGAAGCCGGTGATATTGCCGGACTGAATGTCAAGCGCATCATCAACGAACCGACAGCCGCTTCATTGGCTTACGGTTTGGATAAAAAAGACCAGGACCAAACCATCGTTGTTTATGACCTTGGCGGGGGTACTTTTGACGTATCCATTCTTGAGCTGGGTGATGGAGTATTTGAGGTGAAGTCTACCCGCGGCGATACGCATCTTGGCGGCGACGACTTCGACTCTCGCTTGATTCAACATCTGGCTTCGGAATTCAAGAAAGATGAAGGCATCGATCTGAGAAATGATCCGATGGCCATGCAGCGACTGAAAGATGCTTCCGAGAAAGCCAAGATTGAGCTTTCCAGCTCTCAAAAGACCAACGTCAACCTGCCCTTTATTACGGCAACTGACTCAGGGCCTAAGCATCTTAATATCGACATCACTCGTGCACAGTTCGAAAAAATGATTGATGATCTGGTTCAAAAGACTATTGATCCATGCAAGAAAGCACTTGAAGATGCCGATTTAAGCAAGAACGACATCGACCAGGTAATTCTCGTTGGCGGATCTACCCGAATACCTAAGATTCAGGAAGTTGTCAAAGAATTTTACGGTAAAGATCCAAGCAAAGGAGTGAATCCCGATGAAGTTGTCGCCGTAGGTGCTGCCATTCAAGGCGGTGTCATGTCCGGTGACGTAGACGATGTCGTACTGCTGGATGTCACTCCGCTTACGCTCGGTATCGAGACTTTGGGCGGTGTAACAACCAACCTGATCGAAGCCAATACCACGATACCAACCAGCAAGACGGAGACCTTCTCAACAGCTGCCGATAACCAGACCAGCGTTGAGATCCACATCCTTCAGGGCGAGCGCGCCAAGGCTCAGGACAACAGAACGCTTGGCCGCTTCCATCTGGACGGAATACCGCCTGCACCAAGAGGCGTGCCTCAGATTGAGGTTACCTTCGACATTGATGCCGACGGCGTGCTGAATGTAAGTGCTAAAGACAAAGGCACCGGCAAAGAGCAGAGCATCCGCATCGAGTCTTCTTCCGGACTATCTGAAGAGGAGATCGAGAAGATGAAGAAGGATGCCGAAGAGCATGCCGAAGAGGACAAGCGGATTAAAGAACGCACTGAGAAGCTGAACGAAGCCGACAGCCTTGTGTTCTCAACCCGCAAGCAGCTTGATGAGCATGAAGATAAAATCTCTGAAGGCAATAAGCAGAAAATCGAATCTGCCCTTGAAAAAGTAGAGAAACTCCACGACGAAGAGAAAGTGGATGAACTCGATGCAGCCATGGAAGAGCTCAATGAAGCATGGAATGAAGCTTCACAAGAGATCTACCAGGCAGCGCAGCAAGAGCAGGCTCAAGCCGGAGCCGCAGGTCCGGATAACGGACAGCAGGCAGCCGGAGGAGCCCAGGCGCAGCAGGAGTCTTCTAAAGAAGAGGACGAAGCTGTAGACGCTGACTTTGAAGTTGTTGATGAAGACGAGGACAACAAGTAAGCCTTACAGGCAGACCATTACCTTTAAAGCCTCTCATCATTCGATGGGAGGCTTTTTTTATATTTTAAGGTCTTTCTAACGGGAGGTTATGCCTAATGGCACGAATGCCTTATATTTGCCCTTTCAGAACTATGACTCTACACCACTTTTAAGCTGTATATGATTGTACTCGGCATAGAATCCTCCTGCGATGAAACAGCAGCAGCTGTTTATACACAGGAAGGCCTGAAATCAAACATAATCGCCTCTCAGGCGGTACACGAACGCTATGGCGGGGTAGTGCCGGAACTGGCCTCGCGAGCCCACCACAAGACAATCTGGGGAACTGTAAGGCAGGCGCTGGATACAGCCGGCATTTCCCTGCAGGAAATAGATGCCATAGCCGTAACCCAGGGACCGGGACTGATGGGATCGCTGCTGGTGGGCATCTGTTTTGCCAAAGGCCTGTCTGTGGCACGAGATATTCCGCTTATCGGCGTCAATCATATGGATGCGCACATTTATGCAAATTTCATTGATGAAAGCCCGGACTATCCCTTTGTATCGCTTACGGTTTCGGGTGGGCACACCCAGCTGGTTTATGTTAAGGGTCCTTTTGATCAACACATGCTGGGGAGAACCCGTGATGATGCGGCAGGCGAGGCATTTGATAAGATCGGCAAAATTCTGGGACTGCCTTACCCGGCGGGGCCGGTGGTCGATGAAAAATCAAAAAACGGCGATCCCGACTTTCACCGCTTTCCGCAGGCCCTGCTTAACGAAGGTTTTGAATTCAGCTTTTCGGGTTTAAAAACTTCGGTGCTGTATTATCTGGAAGAGAAAGAAAACAGGGAGACCTTTCTCGAAGAACATATGAATGACATCTGCGCCAGTGTTTCTGAAGCCATTACGGAAGTGCTGGTTAAAAAGCTCAGGAAAGCGGTCGAGGAAACCGGTGTGGAAACCATGCTGCTCGCCGGAGGAGTCTCGGCAAACTCCATGTTACGGGCAAAGGCAAAGGCACTTGCTACGGATCTGGGCGTAAAACTGCATATACCCAAAATGGCCTACTGCACGGATAATGCGGCTATGATCGCGGTAACAGGCTATATGATGGCAGAAAAGGAAATGTATTCCGACCTGAATATGAAGCCCTTTGCGAATTTTTCTGATAGAAGCTAGGTACAGGATACAGGATACAGGATACAGGATACAGGATGCAGGATGCTCACCTATGTTAAAACTTCGGTGAGCAAGCTGGATGTTAAGTCACCGAAGCTTGTTATTTAGCGTAGGAGACCTGGGTGCTGGAAGGGGTATCTTTTCACTTTTCGCATTTGCCTTCTCACGACTCATCTCTCATATCTCATATCTCAAGACTGATACTTCTTCGAGGCCTCTACGGCCAGCCGGTCGACCCGGTTATTCAGTTCGTTGTCAGCGTGACCCTTGACTTTAATCCAGCTCACCTTGTGGTCGTCCATAGCCTCCAGCATCTCCTTCCAAAGATCCTGGTTTTCAACTGGTTTCTTATCGGCTTTCCTCCATCCCCGTTTTTGCCAGTTTTCTATCCATCCCTGCTTGAAGGCATTGACGACAAGCGCACTGTCGCTGTGGATTTTTACATGACAGGGGCGTTTCAGTGCTTTCAGGGCTTCAATGACGGCGCGCATCTCCATACGGTTATTGGTGGAGTCCGGCTCGGCTCCGGCCAGCTCTCTTTTTTTGCCTCTCCACATCAGCAGGGCACCCCACCCACCGGGCCCCGGATTACCGCTGCATGCTCCATCGGTATAAATGATCACTTCATCTTTCGAAGAACTAGCTGGCATATCTGTGGGTAATTGAGGTTAAGGCTTGTTTCAGTTTCTTGGATTGGTCAAATATGGCTTTTTGCCACTCTTCGGTGCCTTCGCCGGCATAAATAATGCTCCTGCTGGAGTTTATGAGCGGAATGCCTTCATGCTTTATAAGACTTTTTTCAAGGTCGGCAATGGATCCGCCCTGTGCACCAATTCCGGGTATCAGCAGTTCGCCTTTGGGGTGCTGCTGCAACACACCGGCCAGATTACCGGCCTTGGTAGCTCCGATTACCATGCCCAGGCGGGTGGAGTGATTTTCCTGCAACCGGGCGAGATTATGGGCTATATAAGCTGCCATGGTATCAAACCCTTCAAAGGGCCTCATTAAAAAATCACGGGCTCCCGGATTAGACGTAAGCGTAAGCGTGTAGACTCCTTTGCCGGGGTAATCCAGGAAGGGCTGCAGGGATTCAAAACCCATCATGGGATTGATGGTAATGGCATCGACGTCAAAGGTTTCAAAATAAGCTTTGGCATAATGTTCGGCGGTAGAGCTGATATCTCCGCGTTTTACATCTGCAACTATGATTTTGCCCTCAGGAATATACTCTATGACATCCCGGAATACCTCCAGGCCAGAAGGCCCCAGAGCTTCGAAGAAACCCAGGTTCGGTTTGTAGGCTGCGCAATGTTCCTGTGTCCGATCAATAACTGTTTTTAAAAAGGAGGCTACCTGCTCCGGAAGGGAGTTATATTCCCTGATGACCGATTCCGGTATGCGCTCCAGGTCAGGGTCAAGCCCGACACACAGGCAGGAGCCCGATTTTCTCAGAGCTTCTTTTAGCCTTTCATTATAATTCATGGGTTTTCAGTTCAATTCGGCAAAAAAGTGACATGCGGAAGGTATCTCAATTTTATTAAAATAAAAAAAGGCAGTCACCGGGTAATGACTGCCTTTTAAATAGCATGAAAATTATCTGGCGGGTAGCCCTTCCGGGATATCGCTAACATCAATTTTTTCAACCGAAGAGCCGAAGGTGCCGTTCATCACTTCTATAGTTTCATTGGCGATAACGGTTGCTCCCCTGTTAGTTGGATGGATGCCATCAAAGGAAAAGAGAGAGCCGGGCAGGGGCTGCAGCGTTATTCCATCGGTACTGTATCCGCCACCGTTGCTCTGATAGTTTGCAACGACCTCATTGAAAATGGCATTGATATCTACCAGCCCGAATCCGGCAGATGAAGCGGCGTTTGCAATAGTTGCGTTGAATTGCTGTACGGCGGCGTTTGCCTGTTCCAGCTCAGAATTCGTGGGATCGCCGTCGCCGAGGCTTCCGTCAAGTACCAGGTTGTCTGGAATAGCATCGCCGGGCTGAATAGGGGGAGGGATATTACCTCTCTGAACATTTTCAAAATATGATTGTGCACGAAGGGTAGGGAAGTCGTCTTGTCGCATGACTTCCGCGTTGCCATCAACTGTGATATATATATCAAAGTTACCCTGTTCCGTAACCAGCTGGTAGGTTTGGGTATCGCTGTTAAAAGTAATGGCACCCTGCTGCTCAAGCTGCGACCGCAGTAAAAACACGAAGGGGATGCTGGTAACATCCGGGATATTATAAACGACCACACTTGCGCCGGTTGCCTGCAGTGCCTGAACCGATGACTGATAAAGCTGTGTAAAAACAGCAGGATCGGTAATGCCCTGGGCACTTTGTCCGCCGGAAGTTACAAACCCAAGCACATCATTATTGCCCAGCCAGAAGGTAACAAAAGTTGGGTTCTGTGCTACAACCTGGTTGTGAATATTCGGCGCATCCTTAGCCAGCTCAGAGTTTGGGAGTACGATACTGTAGAATGGATTAAAGGCAGGGTTCTGCGGGTTGGTTGAGCGTTCTTTCAGCTGTCCCTGGTTACCGGGATTTAAATAATCTACCAGTATGGAACCGGGAATGCCAAGGTTCTTAAAAGGTTTCTGACTCTGGTTGAAAGGCCTGCCCTGGGTACTGGCAACCCGAAGTCCGAGCGGATTGAGGCTGGTCAGCTCGATTCTTCCACCGATACCCGGGTCACTGATTAAAGGCTGGTCAAAAGACTCTTCAATGCGCAGCTGCCGGGCGATTTGCTTGGGAAAAGAAAATTCCTGGCCTGATGCATACAGCGCGCTGTTTTGATATCCTGCTGTTAAACTATTGCCAACTGCTACATAATTGCTGTAATCGGCACTCCCCGAATCGACAGGTTCCAGGTTCAGGTCATTATAATCCTTGCAGCCTGATACTAAGACCAGCAGCAGTGCAAATACCGAAATAGATGTTTTCTTAAACGTAAACTTCATAACTCTGATATCCTCTTACAATATTAAATTTAAAATTTCAGGGTAGCGCCTAAACCCGGCAGGTTCGCGTGGGTATTGTATACGCCGTCAATTCCGCTTTCGGTTCCCTCTACACGGCGCTGTTTAGCGCGAATAAAGATGTAGGAAGCATCAATATCAAGGTAATCGGTAACCGTTAAGGTAACACCCCCTGAAAATAACCACCGGTTGGCATCCGGAAGGGTAGGATCTACATATTCTTCTTTAATCGGATTCTTGTCATAGGCAATGCCGGCGCGGACGGTAAGAATTTCGAGGGGAAGCTCGGAATACTCAGCGCCAACACGTATTTGCCAGCTGTCTTCATAATTTCTCTCGCTCACCGTTTCGGTGATGCCAAGAACGGGGACGGGTTCATTGAACTCTATACGCAGTTCATCATAACTGGACCAGCCCCACCATACATAGTCGGCCTCTACGGTGAGTCCTTCCATCGGTTTCACATTTACAGCTGCTACCCAGCTGGCGGGCAGATCGATTTCAGCACTTCCCTCTACCGGTACCAGTACTCGTCCGGGCAGGTCTCTGAAAGATCCGGTTCCCTCAAATTCTGTCTTCACTTCGCTGCGGTAGGTAAAGCCCAGGGTCAGATCTTCAATAGGGCTGTAAAGAATGCCTGCGTTAAAGCCAAAGGCCGGTTCATTCAATTCACCGTCGAGACTGAAGCTTGCTTCGGGTGTAAACTGGCGAATGGCACGGCTTAGGGATACCTCACCGAAGAAGGCTACCTGCAGTCCGGCACCAAGCTTGATTTCACCGATCCCGAAATCAGGAAGCTCATAGCCGATGGCGGGGTTTGCGAAAAGGGTCCGGATGTTTGCCTCGATAGACTCACCCCGTCCAACCCAGTTCTGTTCCCATTCGGTGCCAAGCCCAAAGGGAGCGTACACGCCCACGCCTACCGTGAAACCATCAGCAACCTGGTAAGAACCAAAGAAATTAGGTGCCAGGAACTCCTGCTTTTTCATGTTGAATTTTTCTCCTTCGGATGCCAGCGGACTTAAGTTCCTAAAGGAGGTGCGTGGTGCAATGACTGTGGCACCCGCGCTTATCTGAATACCTTCAAGGCCCGATAGCCCGGCGGGGTTATAATATATTGTGGTTACATGGTCTGCATAGGCCGAAAAGGCACCAAGCATGCCGTTGGCACGAATACTGGCCTCATAAATAGAAAAGCCGCTTGCCAGCGCCGAATACGACCCTATGAATATGAAACAAATGGTAGCTAAAAATTTTCGCATAGATTCACCTAAACCTGTGATGACAATTTTAATTTTTAATGGTAAGTCAAGCTGAAAATGAGATCAGTAATTAAGGCTAAAGCTGCTTAACGTTTTAAACGGAGGACCATTGCCTGAACTGGAACTTAATACTATTAAAACTTAACTAACTAAAAGTTAATGAATTTTGAAAAATTAACCTGAAATGAATTGAGGATTTATTTCCCTA
>DATFJD010000188.1:0-6527 GCA_035269475.1 Halalkalibaculum sp. | reverse complement strand
TCTTGGCCCTGACGGGTTATACCGTTCTTGGATTTGTCGGAACGGTTCTGAAGGAGGTTCAAGGGACGCAGAACCTCTTGCCTTATTACGGGTGGTTTATGCTGGCAACGGGACTCAGCGTTGTGCTGTCCGGTAAGGCGGCCGACCTGCTTGCAAACAGGTGGGGCCCATCAAAGCGTTTTGTCATGGGCATGGTGGCCGGATTGGCCTGCCTGCCCTTATACTATTTTGGACTTTTTGCCGGTACCGGATGGACGGCATTGATACTTGTAGGTTCGGCCAATGTGATCTCTTCATCCTACAACGGTGTGGCGGCGGCACTTATTCAGTACCTGGTCAAGCCCAACATGCGTGCACTTGCCGGCGGATTATACCTTTTTGTGATCAGCGTTATCGGTTTTGGTGTCGGCCCGCCCCTGACCGGTTGGCTTATGGATGCGGTATTCACCGGAGCCTACGGTCCGGCAAAAGCCCTGATGCTGGTGATCAGCTGCTGCGGCATCTTGGGGAGCATCTGCTTTCTACTGGCTATGCGATACTATGATATTGATGCGGAGGTGGAGTAGGTTTCAGGATGCAGGATGCAGGATACAAGATGCTGGATGCTCACCTACATTAATATTTCAGTGAGTAGGCAGAATTAATTACTCATCACTTTTCTACGGTTTTTAATTATCTCAATGTACGCCTCCGGCAGTCCTTTCTCCCGTGCCCCCGCAATAATGGTATCATGATATTTGGGGCTGGGTATCATTTTGTCGTCCATGTTTTCGGGTAGAGCCATGAAGCTTTTTGCCCTGATGATTTCTTGACCTGAGATGCCTTTGACTTCAATTTGGCGATAGCCTTTTTCGAATTTTTCGTGAAGATGCCGGTAATCTTCCAATAAAATTTCAAAAAAGACACCCCTGACCATACTTCCACGCTCTTTGATGATATTTCCTTTTCCGGTTCCGTCAATACCAATTTTATTATAGCGAAAGGCGTAATCGGTGATATAGCCTACCTGGTGTCTAAAAGTCTTCACTTCCCGCGCCAAGAGACGCGATTCCTTCATATTACTGCCATAGGCAAAATACCAGATTTGTTCTGACATAAAACTACAGTGCTAAATCATGCTGTACTTAATGATAAAGGTATATGTCTCAAATTAGTTCAGGATGCAGGTTTCAGGTTTCAGGATGCAAGATGCAGGATACAGGATTTTAGGTTTCAAGATGCAGGATACAGGGTTCAGGGTTCAAGATGCAAGTTGTAGGATGTAGGAGTTAGGACTTAAGAATGGAGAGTCTGTCAATTATATCTGCCTAATTATTTTGACTTCAGTGCCTTTATTTTGCAAGGAATCAGTTACAAACCGGTCTATCTATATAAATTCAACTGGCATTTAAATTTTTAGACTGATGGGCTATAAAAATTTGGAGATCTGGAAAATTTCTAAAGAAATTTCAATAATTATTCATGAAATGAGTATGCAATTACCGAAGCATGAGTTATATGAAACCGGCAGTCAAATTAGAAGATCATCTAAATCTATTCGTTCTAATATAGTAGAAGGCTACGGCAGGAGAAGATATAAACAAGATTTTATAAGATTCCTGGTATATGCTCATTCCTCAGTTGATGAAACCAGGGATCATATAGAAACACTATATGAAACTAAATCACTAACGGACAAAGAGATCTTTCATAAGATTTCCGGTAAGTTAGATCTTTTAGGCAAAAAGCTATACCTATTCATCAAATCCGTTGAAAAGAATCATAAAAGTAAATCATAAAATCCCGCATCATGCATCTTGAAACCTGCAACCTGCCTTTATTGAAAATCACTGAGAGATTTACCGGGAAGCCTAAAAATAATAGGAATAGTTGTCAGAACATTTACCCGCTTGCCATTGAGTGTACCGGGCTCAAAGTTGGTATCCTTGATAGCATACATAACCATATTGTCCAGCGAAGGATGAACACCTGCTTTTAAATTGGTTATATAAGCTTTGCCCGTAGTGGTTATCAGAGCTTCAACTTCCACCCGCCCTTGCAAACCTTTTTTTCTGGCCTCTTCAGGATAGGTAAATTTACCCTGTATGGCTTTCATTGTTTCTAGGGAAAAGATCTTACTGTCAATTTCAGAATCTGAGTAATAGTCAATTTCCAGGAGATTGACTTCAGGGATGCTGATATCTTCTCTCTGTTTTGTGGTGTTCTGGGAAGTTGAACAGGCAAAAAATAGCAGACTAAATACGGTGTAAATTGCGATTTTATACATAGTGATATTCCCTCTCTTGGTTAACAGATAGCTAAACTTAGGATCTCTTTTAAAAAAATAAGCTAATGAAGAGGTGTAGAAAATGCCAGTCCCCTTCTTAAAATCTGTGAAAATCTGCGGCTAAAAAATCCTACACTTCGTTTAAAGCCTGTGCCAGCGCCTGGAGTGATTTCTTCGCATCTCCGAAGAACATCTGGTTGGTTTCTTTATAGAACAAGGGATTGTCAATTCCGGCAAACCCGGGACTCAGGCTGCGCTTGAACACAATGGTGCGGTCGGCTTCATCCACATTGAGAATAGGCATGCCGTAAATCGGACTGCCGGGCTCGGTTTTGGCGACCGGGTTAACGACATCATTGGCGCCGATAATGAGCACCACATCCGTCGATTTGAATTCCGGATTGATCTGCTCCATATCATAAAGCTGGTCGTAAGGTACGTCGGCTTCAGCGAGCAGTACGTTCATGTGCCCGGGCATACGTCCCGCCACCGGGTGGATTCCGTACTTCACTTCCACCCCTTTGGCTTCCAGCTTGTCGGCCACTTCCTTGAGCACATGCTGTGCCTGGGCAACTGCCAGCCCGTAACCCGGGGTGATGATCACCTTGCTCGCATAGGCGCACTGAAGGGCCACATCTTCCGGTGTCGTCTCACGTACTGTTTTGTCGGTATCTGCAGCCGGCCCGGAGCCGCCATCCCCGTCACCGCCACCGAATGCGCCGAAGAGCACATTGCCGAGCGATCTGTTCATGGCTTTGCACATAATATTTGTAAGTATCAATCCGGCAGCGCCTACAAGCGCGCCACTGATAATCAGCAGGTTGTTATTGATAACAAATCCGGCCATGGACGCCGCAATACCCGAGTAAGAGTTAAGCAGTGAAATAACCACCGGCATATCGGCACCTCCGATCGGTAATACGGTAAGTATTCCCAAAAGCAGGGAGAGTCCGAAAAGTATCCAGAAAATCAGCTGGTATTCAGGGTCATAAGCAAACCATCCAACAAGTCCGAATAACCCCACCGTTAACAGCAGATTGAAAATGTTCTGTCCGGGAAAGGTGAGCGGGCGTCCGCTTATAAATCCCTTCAGCTTGCCGAAAGCAATAAAGCTTCCGGTAAAGGTAATGGAACCGATCAAAATACTGAGGCCCACCGTTACCAGGTCCTGGCCCTCCAGCATTGTTGGGCTGGCCGTTCTGCTGAGCTCACCCCATGCAACCAGTGCAGAAGCGCCGCCGCCGAAACCGTTGAAGATAGCCACCATTTCCGGCATGGCCGTCATCTCTACCTTTTTGGCTGCGAATACGCCAATGAGACTCCCGATGACTACGCCCGCAATGATAAAGTTAAAGGTGACGATCTGCTGATCGAATAGCGTGACCACCACGCCGATAAGCATGCCAAGAGCTGCCAGCTGATTTCCGGAGCGGGCCGTGGCAGGCGAACCCAGCCTTTTAATTCCTACAATAAAGACGCCTGTAGCAAACAGGTAGACGAGCTGAATGATGTCGGGCAGAAATCCCTGTATGGATGGAGGCAGAAACTGACTCATTGATTATTCTCCTTCTTTTTCTTTTTGAACATTTCCAGCATGCGGTCGGTTACCATAAATCCCCCGACCACATTTATGGTCGCGAATATGATGGCTGCCAGGCCTATCCACTGGGCCCATTCGCCCCCGGTTTGCCCCGCTACCACCAGGGCACCGATAATGGTTATGCCCGATATGGCGTTGGCGCCCGACATCAGCGGCGTGTGAAGAGTGGGAGGCACTTTTGAAATAAGTTCAAAGCCTATAAATGAGGCAAGAACAAAAATGAAAAGGTTAAATATGAGTCCAGACATAATGTGAAAGTTAAATTCTAATGTCCAAAATCCGAATGACCGAAATATATGTTTCGAATTTAAATCATTCGGATTTCGAATTTTCTTTTAGCATGGGGCTGATAATTTCGCCTTGGTGTGTAATGGTGGTGTTTAGGGTAATTTCATCTTCAAAATCAAAATGCGGCTCACCTTCTTCAAGCAGATGATCAAGCAGTGCCATCATGTTTTTGGAATAAAGCTGGCTGGCATGATAGGCCAGGCTGCTGGCAATATTCAGCGGTCCTGCAATTTTTACTTCATTCACTTCAATGGTTTCACCGGCTTCGGTGAGTTCACAGTTTCCACCCTGCTCGGCTGCAAGGTCAACGACTACCGAACCGGGATGCATGTCGTGCACCATCTGCTCCGTTACCAGTTTGGGTGCCGGCTTGCCGGGAATCAAGGCGGTAGTGATAATAATATCAGATTTTTTTGCATGCTCGTGGATGACCTGCCGCTGCCGCTCTTGCTTGTCTTCACTGAGTTCTTTGGCATAGCCGCCCTTGGTTTCGGTGTCCTCGTCCAAGTCGGGCACTTCCACAAATTTTGCGCCAAGGCTTTCTACCTGTTCTTTAACCGCGGGACGAATATCAAAGGCTTCCACGACGGCACCCAGACGCTTGGCTGTGGCAATGGCCTGAAGGCCGGCTACACCGGCACCGAGCACCAGTACTTTTGCGGGGGCGACGGTTCCTGCGGCAGTCATCATCATAGGGAAGTAGCGATCCAGCTCATTGGCACCAATCAATGCTGCTTTATAGCCTGCGATAGAGCTCATGGAAGAGAGGGCATCCATGTTTTGTGCCCTGGAGATACGCGGTATGGCGTCCATGCCAAGGGCCGTAATCTTGTGTTCCCTGAGAAAGGCAACCGTATTCTCATTTTGCAAAGCCCAAAGGAAACAGACTAGTATGGCGCCTTCTTTGAGTTTGCCCAGGTCTTCTTCATCGGGCGTCTGAATGGCAATTAAAATATCTGCGGAGGAGAACAGCTCCGAACGCTCTTCAACGATGGTGGCACCGGCTTCCCGGTAGGTATCATCCAGGTAGTTGGATGCCAGCCCCGCATCTTTTTCGATCTGCACTTCGAGCCCTTTATCTACAAGTTTGGCTACTGTCTCCGGAACGAGCGCAACACGTTTTTCAAGCTCTGCCGTTTCTTTTGGAACTCCAACTACCACCATTAACCCTCCAAAATTTTAAAGTTACCCTCAAACATATATAAAAGTGGATGGATTGCAAATAGAAATTTAGCGTAAGATTCCTTGTTATGAACCCGTCATTATTCGTAATTACAGGGTGCAAAATATCAATAGGGTCTATAGTTCTCATAGAAAATATTGACTCACGCTTTAGTGCTTAATTTTGTACTTTTGTATGAATTAAAAGTAAAGGAATTGATAAATGGAAGATATCGCAGGAAAAACATTTGACGTAGTAATTGTGGGAAGCGGTCCGGCAGGTTTAACGGCTGCGCTTTATGCCGCACGTGCCGACCTTAAACCGCTTGTTTTTGAAGGGCCCGAGCCGGGCGGACAACTGATGCAGACCACCGACGTAGAAAACTACCCGGGTTACCCCGAAGGCGTGATGGGTCCCAAAATGATGGAGGATTTCCGGGAGCAGGCCAAGCGATTTGGCGCAGACTGCCGGTACGGTATGGTCACGAATATTGAATTTGAAAAACGGCCCTACAAGCTGACCGTGGATGAAGAGACGGAGCTGTATGCCAAATCCATTATTATTTCAACCGGAGCTTCAGCAAAGTGGCTGGGCCTTGATAGCGAGCAGCGTCTGCGAGGCAAGGGTGTATCAGCATGTGCCACCTGCGACGGCGCATTCTTTCGCGACCAGCACGTAATTGTGGTTGGCGGTGGAGATACAGCTATGGAAGAAGCCACCTTCCTCACTAAATTTGCCAGCAAGGTAACCGTATTGCACAGGCGTCAGGAACTGCGAGCGTCGAAAGCCATGCAGACCCGGGCCTTCAATGATGATAAAATTGAATTCATGTGGGATACCGAACTCCAAAAAGTACTTGGTGAAGAGGTCGTCGACGGCGTAGAAGTCATCAATAACGAAACCAATGAAATCACGACCCTTGATGACGTGACCGGTGTATTTATTGCTATTGGCCACAAGCCGAATACCGATCTCTTTAAAGGGGTGCTTACAATGGATGATGTCGGGTATATTCAGACCAAAGGACAGTCTACCCGAACCGACATGGAGGGCATCTTTGCTTGCGGCGATGCTATGGATCCGATCTACCGTCAGGCGGTAACTGCTGCGGGCACAGGGTGCCGCGCCGCACTGGATGCCGAGAAGTTTTTAGCCGAAGCTGAAGTCAGCGAAAAAGCAGTAGCTGAAGAACACTGGAAATAAATCAGTGA
>DATFJD010000187.1:0-12146 GCA_035269475.1 Halalkalibaculum sp. | reverse complement strand
ACAAGCGCATCACGCCCATAGTGAAGGTCCGGGTTGATAACCCCGCCGTTTCCTTCTCCGCCGATTACTGCGTCAACCTCCTGCATTTTTTTAACCACGTTGATTTCTCCTACCGCGGACCGGTGGCATTTCTGTCCGTATTTTTCAGCCATATCTTCGGCCGCCCTGGAAGAGGAAAGGTTGGTGGCGCAGGGCCCGGCTTTTTTTTCTAGCATCAGGTCAAAAGCCGCGACCTGGGTATATTCTTCTCCAAACAGTTCGCCTTTGTCGGTAATCAGCGCAAGCCGGTCGGCATCAGGGTCGGTGACAATGCCAAGGTCGCACTCTTTTTCAACTACAAGGGCGCAGATATCTTCGAGATGTTCCGGGAGCGGTTCCGGGTTATGGGCAAACAAGCCGTTAGGTGCCTCGTTGATTTTGTGGATGGCAGAGACGCCCAGCTTTTCGAGCAGGGTTGGGATGGCTATTCCGCCTGTGCCGTTTACCGGATCAATGGCTATGGTATAATTTTTTGAAGCAATGAGTTCGGCATCTATATAGGGCAGCTGAAGAATCCGGTCTATGTGGTCTTCAAGGGCATGCGGATCTTCCGACAGGCTTCCGATATCATCAAACTTTTTATAATCAAAGGACTCGCTTTCACTGATTTCAATAACGCGCCGGCCCTGGCGGGCATCCAGGAACTCGCTCTTTGAATTCAAGAGCTTGAGGGCGTTCCACTCAGAAGGATTATGGCTGGCCGAGATAATGATTCCACCGGCTGCCTTATGCTTTAATACGGACATCGCAACGGTGGGGGTGGGGGCAACGCTGACTTTGATGACATTGCAGCCCACAGATTGCAGCGTTGCGCATACGATATCCTCGCAGATCTGACCTGTAACGCGGGTATCTCTCCCTACCACCACATTACCTCCTTTCAGCCAGGTGCCATATGCTGCCGTAAAGCGCGTTAGGTTTTGAGGGGTCAGGTCGCTTCCAAAAATGCCCCGGATACCCGAGACAGAAATCATTAATGCCATGATGCTTGTGTTTTAGTTGCTGTAATTTATTTCAGGATGCAGGATGCAGGATGCAGGATACAGGTTACAGGTTACAGGATGCAGGATGATCACTGTTAACTGACACACTGATCACTGACACACTGTTCCCTGACACACTGATCACTGACACACTGATCACTGCTTATCAGGTTTCCAGGTTTCTTCGGGTGTTGCGTCGTATTTGTTTTCGTACCTTGCCAGAACGAAAAGAAAATCAGACAGCCGGTTCAGGAATGTTATGGCATGATCAGAAATGTTTTCCTCTTTGCTGCAGGCCACCGAAGCACGTTCGGCACGGCGGCAAACGGTTCGGGCCACATGAAGGGTAGCCCCTGCCTGGGCTCCTCCCGGAAGAATGAAATTCTTTAGCGGATCGAGTTCCTCTTCCATTTCATCAATAGCCTCTTCGAGGTCTTTGGTTTCTTTTTCACCAATTCTTTCAATCCGGGTATCGGAAGATGGAGGCGTTGCCAGGTCGGCCCCCAGGATAAACAGGTACTCCTGAACCCTCTTTATCCAAACCGTGCCTTTCGGACTCAAAGAATAACTGGCGGCCAGCCCGATTATCGAGTTCAGCTCGTCTACCGTACCGTAGGCTTCAATGCGAGCGGAAGATTTAGAAACCCGGGTCCCTCCAAATAATGAAGTTTCACCGGAGTCACCTTTCTTGGTATAAATTTTCATAAGTTAGCGTTACTCTTTAATTATTTGGTCCCAAAATATTTAATAATTGAGACAAATGAATTTCTAAATTGGGATTACACAAAACTCTTTTCAAGCATGCGGTAGCGTATACCACGGTGTTCCAGCTGAGCAAGATTTTTCTCAAGTGCCTTTTTATGCTTTACCGGACAGGCCAGGATGAGGGTCACATTTTCAGCATAGTTCGACTCCGACTCTTCTAAATCAAAACGGTGCATCAGCTTTTCAATACTGTTCTGCTCGGAGTAGGGATATGCTACTTCTACGCGCCAAACCAACCGAATTGGGACCAATTTCGTTTTCTTCAGGCATTGTTCCGCAGAACGCCCGTAAGCCCGGATCAATCCTGACTTGCCCAGGTTCGTTCCCCCGTAATAACGCACTACCACAATTCCGGCATTGACCGCCTCATAGGATTTAAGCTGATTCAATATAGGAAGTCCGGCAGTTCCACCCGGCTCGCCGTCGTCCTGTGCAAACTCTTGAAGGTTTGCCGGGTGGATCCGCCAGGCATAGCAGTGGTGGGTGGCATCCGGGTACCTTGATTTTATCTCATCCAGACGGACCTCAAATTCCTCCTTGGTATCTGCCGGAAACAGGTGCCCGATGAATTTGGATCCCTTTTCGCGAAATGAGTCGGTTGTGGAATGTTTTACCTTGTTCAATGACAGCCTTGTTCGGTTCCGTGTTGTTCTTTCAGCCTCAAGAATAAGAAATTTAACTGCAGAATGTTGGGAGCTGGAAGTTGGAAATTAGAAGTTGGATGTTGGAAGTTTGAAGCTGGATGCTGCCGGATAGCGGCTGTAAAGGATGTCCCGGCCTTAATTTCCCCTCCCAGGAGTGGACTTCCCTTTGATAAGCAAGCCCGCGTCATCTCCCCCCCCATCAGAAATCTCACTTCTCACTTCTCACTTCTAATATCTCATATCTCAAGACTCAATTTAGATTATCTCTGAATTAGCCTCGTCAGCCTATATCAGATGAATGCACCTTGCCTTTTTATGGATTAACCCTCATCTTCTCTTCCTCGGAACGAGAGCTATTGGCCATACGTTGCGGCTTTAGCTTAAACATATAGATCAAATCATTTACTTAGCGATGCCATCACTTCTCAAAGCGCTTAAATCTCAAGTTGGTCGGAAAATTCTTACCGGTATAACCGGAATCGGGTTAATAATTTTTATCATTGGTCACCTTGCCGGTAATCTGACACTTTTCGGTGATGCCCAGGCTTTTAACGAATACACCTATACGCTGGAGAGCATGGGCGTGCTGCTATATATTGTAGAAGCCGGACTGGCTTTTTTCTTTCTGCTTCACGCTTACATTGGTATCTCTATCTGGTGGAATCGCAGGAAAGCGCGTCCGGAGGGTTATGAGAAATACCAGACAAAAGGAGGTCCGAGCCACCAGACATGGGCTTCGAGAAGCATGATCTTTACGGGCATCGTACTGCTGGTGTTCCTGGTGATCCATATCGATACATTCAAGTTAGGGGAAACGGCAACAGTAATTAATGACGGAACAGAGATGCGGAACCTGCAGGCCTTGGTTGTGGAGACGTTTCAAAATCCTATTTATGCCTTTGGCTATACGTTTGTAATGATACTGCTGGGTTTCCACCTTAAACACGGCTTCTGGAGTGCTTTTACCTCATTGACGATGAAGCATAAAAAATATTCGGCGGCAATATATACTGTCGGTATTGCATTCGCCATTTTGATGGCGGTCGGATTCCTTTTCATACCACTTTATATCTATTTTGGCGGAGGCTGCGAAGCAGCGCTGATTCAATGCCAATAATCATTTTGTAAAACTACTTTTAGACTTATGAATTTAGACTCTAAAGTTCCCGAAGGACCCCTCGAAGAAAAATGGTCGAAGCACCTTAAGGATATTAAGCTTGTTGCTCCCAATAATAAGCGCAAGCATAATGTCATCGTTGTGGGTACCGGTCTGGCGGGAGGATCCGCGGCAGCGAGTCTTGCCGAGCTGGGCTATAATGTTCAGAGTTTCTGTATTCAGGATTCGGCTCGCCGTGCGCATAGCATCGCCGCCCAGGGCGGAATCAACGCCGCTAAAAACTATCCCAACGACGGGGACAGTATCTGGCGATTGTTTTATGATACCATAAAAGGAGGGGACTACCGCTCGCGGGAGTCAAATGTTTATCGGCTGGCAGAGATTTCAAATGAAATTATCGATCAGGCTGTAGCCCAGGGGGTTCCGTTCGCTCGAGAGTACGGAGGACTGCTGGCCAACCGTTCATTCGGTGGGGCACAGGTATCGCGAACTTTCTATGCGAGGGGACAAACGGGACAGCAGCTGTTGCTGGGTGCCTATCAGGCGATGATGCGCCAGGTTCACGAAGGCAAGATTGACCTTTATACGCGCCACGAAATGCTTGACCTGGTAATTATTGACGGCAAGGCAAGGGGCATCATTACCCGTGACCTGGTGACCGGTGAAATCAGGCGATGGATGGCCGATGCCGTGGTAATGGCTACGGGCGGCTACGGTAATGTATTTTATCTCTCAACCAACGCCAAGAATTCAAATGTAACGGCCGCCTGGCGCTGTCACAAGCGTGGTGCAACTTTTGCGAACCCCTGCTATGTGCAGATTCACCCGACGTGTATACCGGTATCGGGCGACTACCAGTCGAAACTGACGCTGATGAGTGAAAGCCTGCGGAATGACGGAAGGGTTTGGGTTCCGAAAAAGAAAGGTGATGAACGCCCGCCCAGCGAAATTCCGGAAGACGATCGCTGGTACTACCTTGAGGATAAGTATCCATCCTTTGGTAACCTCGTACCGCGTGACGTAGCCTCCAGGAATGCAAAAATTGTGACGGATGAGGGGCTCGGTGTAGGGCCTACGGGCAAGGCGGTATATCTTGATTTCCGCGATGCCATCAAGCGTGACGGACGCAAAACAATTTCCGAGAAGTACGGTAACCTGTTCGACATGTATGAAAACATCACAGGAGATAATCCCTACCAGACACCGATGCGCATATTCCCGGCGGTACACTACACGATGGGCGGCCTGTGGGTTGATTACAACCTCATGAGCAATGTTCCGGGGCTCTTTGTAGCAGGAGAGGCGAATTTCTCCGATCACGGGGCAAACCGACTTGGCGCAAGCGCCCTGATGCAGGGACTGTCTGACGGATATTTCATTATTCCTTATACCATCGGTAATTATATAGCGGATACCGATTTAAGCGAAGCGGATACCGATCACGATGCATTTGAGGAAGCGGCAAAAAATGCCCAGGGTCACATCGACAAGCTGCTTAATGTGAAAGGTGACAAGAGCGTTGTTGAATTCCACCGGGAACTCGGTAAGATTATGTGGGACAAGGTTGGCATCTCCCGAAATGCAGAAGGGCTGAAAGAGGCCATCCAGGAGATACGTGACCTGCGTGAAGAGTTTTGGCAAAATGTCCGCGTACCGGGAGAAGCCGCAAACTATAACAAGTATCTTGAGTTTGCAGGACGGGTAGCCGATTTTCTCGAACTTGGGGAGCTCATGGCGGAAGATGCCCTGCAAAGGGATGAATCGGCAGGCTGCCACCTTCGTGAAGAGCACCAGACGGAGGAGGGAGAGGCTCTGCGAAATGATGAGGATTTCTCTTATGTAGCAGCCTGGGAATACCGGGGTGTAAACGGACAGCTGCAGGAAGAGATGCATAAAGAAAATCTTGAATTCGAATTTGTTGAATTGAAACAGCGAAGTTATAAATAGTTTAAGCCACGGAAACACTAAAACACGAAAATGAGTGTAAAAGGACCTGCTGAGAAACATGATCCTATTTCTGAGGAGCTAAATGTTTTAGGAAAAGAGATTGTCGATGCTGCCTTTAAAGTGCATAGAGCATTAGGGCCGGGTTTATTAGAAAGAATATATGAAGTTTGCCTATGCCATGAACTTTCAAAGAAAGGGATTAAAAGTGTAAGGCAAATTGAACTCCCGATTAACTATGACGGAATTGTTTTTGATGAAGGTTTAAGACTGGATGTACTTGTTGAGGATCAAATTATTTGTGAGTTAAAAGCTGTCAATGAAGTTAATCCTGTTTGGGAAGCGCAAATTTTAAGTCATCTTAAATTATTGGATAAGAGACTAAGATATTTAATCAATTTTAATGTCAAAAATATAGGAAAGGGGATCAGGCGTTTTGTCCTCTAAATATACCTCACTATAGTTTCATTAACATTTTTTGTGTTTTTGTGCTTTAGTGGCAAAAATAAAGATAATTATGGCTGATACATTTACGATCCATTTGAAAGTCTGGCGCCAGGAAGGTCCCGACAAACCGGGCAAGCTGGTTGACTATACCTGCGATCAGGTTAATGAACATATGTCATTCCTGGAGATGCTCGACGTGCTCAATGAAGAGATTATTGCCGAAGGCGGGGATCCCATTGAATTTGATTATGACTGCCGGGAAGGCATCTGCGGATCCTGCGACCTGATGATAAACGGCAGGGCGCACGGCCCCAAAGCCATGACCTGTTCGTGTCAGCTGCATATGAGAAATTATAGCGACGGCGATACCATAACGGTAGAACCGTTCCGGGCAAAAGCTTTTCCCGTCATAAAGGACCTGGTGGTTGACCGGACCGCATTCGATCGAATTATTGAAGCGGGCGGGTATATATCGGTGAAAACAGGCTCTGCCCCGGATGCCAACTCCATCCCGGTTGAAAAATCAACTTCCGATACCGCGTTCGACTATGCCACCTGCATTGGATGCGGTGCTTGTGTGGCCGCATGCCCCAACTCCTCGGCTTCACTGTTTACCGGCGCAAAGCTGGCACACCTGAACCGCCTGCCACAGGGCGAACCCGAGCGCCTGCGACGTACGGTCAATATGGTAGAGCAGATGGAAGAAGAAGGCTTTGGCGACTGCTCTAACTTTGCGGAGTGTGAAGCGGTATGTCCGAAAGGCATTTCCATCTCAGCGATTGCCGAAATGCGCAAAAATTATATGAAAGCTGCCTTCGCCGGGGAAGAAGCCTAGACTAACGTTTTATCTGTTCATTACCGGTATGGCAAGTGAAATGGGAAAGTAAAAGTGAAAGTCTGTTTGTCTCAGTATCCATTCATCAGACTTTCTCCAGCGATTGACTGATATCCCAGATCAGGTCATCGGCATTCTCCACTCCAATGGAAAGCCGCACCATTTTTTCGGAAATGGCCAGTTTCTTTTTCTCTTCTTCATCTACATCGGCATGCGTCATGGTTGCAGGATGCTGGGCCAGACTTTCGGTAGAACCCAGGCTTACCGCCAGGTGAATCAGTTCCAGGTTATCCAGAAAGGCGAATGCCTCCTTTTCTCCCCCTCGAATATCAAAAGAGACCATGGATCCCTTTGAAAGGCACTGTCTCCGGAATATCTTGTACTGACTTGGATTGCTGTCCTTTAAAAAACCCAGGTAATAGACCTTCTCAACTTTCGGGTGTTCTCTTAAGAATTCAGCGACCTTTTCTGCATTTTGCACTTGCTTCTCCATCCGCAATTTTAGCGTTTCCAGGCTTCTCATAAGCAGCCACCCGGTCCACGGCCCCGCCATGTTGCCCAGAAAGGTTCGCATCGTTTTAACGCGGCCCATCAGTGCCTCAGAACCCAGGCATGCTCCGGCTATGACATCACTGTGCCCGCCCAGAAATTTGGTTGCTGAATAAAGTACCAGGTCGGCACCGAACTCCAAGGGTTTTTGCCAGATAGGTCCAAGGTAGGTGTTGTCTACCGCCAGCAGTGGAGTTCTTTCATCGGTTGCGTACTTTCGCGCTATATCGCTGCAGGCCTTCAGGTCGATTAAATCGTTGGTTGGGTTAGCGGGTGTCTCCACATAAATCATAGCAAGTTTCTCCTTCATCCCGCTCTCTTCCAGCAAATCGGTGATCTTCTGCTTGTCGTCTTTTGCACTAAAGCCCAGCACTTCAATTCCGAACTTGGGCAGTATTTGGGTAATAAAGTGATTCGTTCCGCCATAAACCGGACGGCTGTAGAGCAGTAAATCACCCGGCTTAAGAAACTCCAGCAGTACAGTAGTAATGGCCGACATTCCACTTTCAAATACGGCACAATCACCGGCCTCTTCCCATACGCAGAGCCGGTCTTCCAGTATTTCAAGGTCCGGATTGTTAAGCCTGCTGTAAATGAGTCCCAATTCCTCGTTAGGTTCCTGTTCCCTCAATCCATACGCAACCTCAAAAAATGCCTTGCCGTGCTCAGCATCGTCAAAAACAAAGGTGGAAGTCTGAAAGATGGGGCACTTGATGGCTCCTTCCGACAACTCCGGCTTGTACCCGTGTGACATCATTAAACTTTCCGGGGAAAAATTTTTCCTGTCCATAGCATCATTTTTCTTTGGGGTTTGTTAATCTAAGGTAGAAGCCCTGCCGGATAGACTCAAAATAAGTTAGTCTTATTTGAAAGTCCGAAAAAGTGATGCAGGGCATTCAGGTTAAATACCCCTTATGTATTCATAAACTTTTAAAGGGGTGAGCCTGTTTTAGTGTTTTGCCGCTGATATTATTGCAAGGACTTTTATATTTTGAATGCAATGCATGAGATAATTTTTTAAATCTATAAATCAATAAGGAACCGATTACAGGCTGTTACATGACTGATGACCGTTTCAATAAGGCTGAAGAAAATCTGCAGAGGTACTGGAACTACCCGGCATTTCGCCAAGGCCAGGATGAGGCAATCCGGTCTATTCTTGACGGTAAGGACACAGTGGTTCTTTTCCCTACAGGGGGAGGAAAATCACTCTGTTACCAGGTTCCGGCAACCGTTTTCAAGGGTTTGACCTTGGTCATATCGCCTTTGGTAGCCCTGATGCAGGACCAGGTGCAGCAGCTCAACGACCGGGGCGTTTCGGCTACCTTTATCAACAGTACCATCTCTTCATGGGAGGTAGAGCAGCGCCTGGTGAATGCACGAAACGGAATGTACAAGCTGCTTTATTGTTCTCCCGAGCGACTCAAAACCACCCTTTGGGAAGCGGAACTGCCAAAACTGAATATTGACCTGGTTGCCATTGATGAGGCTCACTGCATATCGGAATGGGGGCATGATTTCCGGCCCAGTTACCGCGAAATCCGTGAATCGCTCGAAAGCCTGGATGAGGCAACCAACTGGATGGCCCTCACGGCTACAGCGACACCCGAGGTTCGAAATGATATTATTGACAATCTGGGCTTTGATGAAGCAAATGTAATATCCAAAGGTTTTGACCGGCCCAACCTGTTTTGGTGGGTAGTGTCGGCTGAAAAAAAGCGGGAGAAGCTCTTAAATGCAGTCCAGAAGGCTTCCGCCATGGGTTCGGGTCTTATTTACGGGGGGACCCGCCGAAACTGTGAAGAAATTTCTGAATGGATCACGGAAAAGCTGAACATTCCTGCCAAAGCTTACCATGCCGGTATCGAACAGGGCGAACGAAGAAAAATTCAGGAGCAGTGGATTTCAGGAGACCTGCCATTGGTTGCGGCTACCAATGCCTTTGGTATGGGCATTGACAAGTCTGACTGCCGCTATGTAGTGCACTACCAGATGCCCTATTCCCTGGAAGCTTATTACCAGGAGGCAGGCAGGGCGGGTCGTGACGGCTCGAAGAGCTATCCCATTCTGCTGTATAAGCCTTCCGATTCGGCCATAGCAGAGAAACGATTGAAGGATTCTTACCCGGAAAAAGAGCAGCTGCAGAAAGTGTATGATGCCCTCTGTGATACCTTTAATCTGGCGGTGAATACGGGGATGGAAGAGGCGGAACAGGTTTCCATTCCGGCCCTTCAGAAACGAGCACATATGCCATTCAGAATTGTCAAGTCATCCCTGAAGGTGCTGAACCAGCTGGGCATCATACAGCTGATCGATTATGTAGCACCGCAGATCGGGGTGCGGTTCATTGCAGAAGAAGGCTACGTCAGGAATAAAATCGATACCCTCGAAAACAATCAGAAATCAATCTTCCTGGATACCTTGTACCGGCAGTTTGGCCCCGAATCATTTAATGAGATGAAATACCTGGAGGTCGACTACTTGAAAAGAAAGCTGAATCAAACGGAGAATGCAATAGTTAAGGGTTTACAGGTGCTGCAGGCTCATGACCAGATCCTCAATTATGAAGCGCTCGGTGAACTGCCGCTGGTTCGACTGATAGAGGAGCGCCAGCGAAACCTTCCATTTGGCAGAAAGGAGCTGGAGAAACACCGCAATAGCCTGCTGAAAAAGCTGGAGTATATGGAAAGGTACATTCGAACGGATCTCTGCCGGGAGGTTTTTATTCGCAGATATTTTGGTGAAGAGAATGTTTCCGATTGCGGGCACTGTGACAACTGCCTTAAAGATCGGGATGTGGCATTTAACAGCCTGGAGAAAAAGAGTATTAGGCAGATCAGCAATATCCTAAAAAAAGGGTCCAGGTCGATGCAGGAACTGCTAAAGCTTACCGGCACCAACAAAGAACAGCTGAAACAGACACTTTCCTATCTCATCAGGGAGGAAAAGGTGACCTCCAGTTCGGATAAATACGAGTGGAGGGCTTAACTACTCTGCAAAGAGGCAGCGAAAATGATGTTGTTTATTTTATGAAGCCATTTGCAACCGGAAACCTGTTTGACTACTGTTCCCAAGGGCGTGTTGAATCACTTTTTGCCTGGTCCATGCGCAGCTGCTCTATGGCCTTGTCAATTCGTTCTTTTTGCTCAACATACTGCTCCTGGTAGTATTCGTGGCTTTTCCTGAACTCTTCTTGGGTCACGTTGTATTTATTATAGATCTCAGCTTGAAGTGAATCTATGGTGCTTGAATCAGCAGGGACCGTACGGATATATGCCCGGAATAGCTGCAGTTCAACCATGAGGTCAATGTACTTGTCCTCACCGATTACGGCAGAAGGCGAACTGTTTTGATTGCACCCTGCCGTGTAGAATACCAGCAGTGCCATTGAAGCGGCAAGTATCGATTTTCTCATGGATTAGCTTTCGGGTGGTTTGGGATTTAGCGGCCTCATCGTAATTTCATTAATGAGAAAGTTATCGGAGGTTTCCAGCACATTGACCAGTAGCTTCGAAACGTCTTCGGGCTGCATCATATTGGGATGGGTTTCCATGCCTTCAGCATTGTCAAAGAACTTGGTGGCAATAGAGCCGGGATAAAAGCAGGTTACCTTGATGCGGTCGTACCGAAGTTCTTTAAACAGCGACTCGCTGAAGCCGCGAACCCCAAATTTTGAGGCATTGTAGCCCGACATTTGCGGGTTCCCAATCTTGCCCGCGATGGATGCGATATTTACTATATGACAAACCTCTTCATTGCTTTTCATGAGAGGAACGACCTGGCGGGTCATATAAAATATGCCATTCAGGTTGGTGTTTATCATGGTTTGCCAGTCATCCAGAGGCAGTTCATCCACATCTCCGAACAGGCCCAGCCCTGCGTTATTTATCAGCACATCCGGCAGCTTATTCTCATCGAAGGTAATATCGATCCACTTTTTGATCGCCTCATGATCGGTGATATCGAGTACCACCGGTATAAACTGTTTGCCCAGTTCGGTTTGTAACTTCTTTAGCTTATCTTCGCTTCGGGCCAGCCCGTAGACGGTAGCGCCCTTTTCAATTAAGTCTTTGCTGAATGTGGAACCGATTCCACTACTGGCCCCGGTCACGATGGCTATTTTAGATGATAAGTGCATAAATAATATTAAATTTTAAAGCGTGCATGTTAAACTAATACACAATTATCAGCAAACATATGAATGATATCATTCCTGATAAAGATAACATACTCTACCTGGATATCGGTAATTCATCTATCAAGGCTGCCTATAAAGAGGACCTGAACTGGACACGTCCCGACTCATTCAAGATAAGAAATGCATCTGAACTTGTGGAGTGGATAAACAGGCACCATATGGATTTCGGTATGGTGGTAATTGCCAGTGTCGTCAACGATACCACCCAAGCTATTGTGGAGCGCCTGGAGATCGAGAAAGTACGGGTGCTTAGGGTAGAGGATATTCCTGCCGAGCTTCTGGATTACAATACTCCGGAAACACTGGGTATCGATCGCTTTTTTGCCTGCTATGGGGCTGTAGCCCAAACCAGTAAGCCCGTAGTGGTCATTGACGCGGGTACGGCCTGTACGGTAGACTATATGTCGGGAGATTTTGTGTTCCGGGGCGGAGTCATCATGCCGGGTATAGGTATCCTGGAAAAGGCCCTGCGGGACTATGCCCCTAACCTCCCGGCCGTGTTGCGTACCCTGCCGGAAGAGTGGCCCGGAAAGTCAACAAAAACGTCGCTTCGATGGGGATTATACGGTTCTTTTGCTGACAGTATTCAGGGGGCACTTAATAAACATGAAAAGCGCTTTGACAG
>DATFJD010000186.1:0-5322 GCA_035269475.1 Halalkalibaculum sp. | reverse complement strand
GTCCACCTGGCTCTGAAGCTGCTGATTCCAGCTGCCGGCCAGGTAAATACCTCCTATACCGAGTGACACCACCAGGCCGATTGAGATCCATGAGATGATCTGAAGCGATTCGCTGGTCTGTACCAGTCCCTTACCGAGACTGGGCTGCAGTGTTGCCAGCTGGGTATTCAATGCTTCGGTTCCCAGCATTTTAGCTGCGCCTATAAACAGCAGCAATACTACTGCGACGCTTGCAATGGCACTGTATATCCAGTTCAGTGAAACCCTGGGAGTGGGTATGCCCTCAAAATACTTATCCCTCATCCGGTATATAAAAGGGGTGAATACATAAAGTATAGGCGCCGTTATCAGCATAGACTGGAGGAACATACCGGTCCACCATCCCTTCCACAGCAGAGTGGTTTTATAGGTTTCCAGGTTGAAAAAGTCGCTCCACACAAAAGATCCCAGCGAGCTGGCCATCGCTGCAAAAAAGGAGATCATCGCATAGAAAACGAAACTTTTCAGATCGCGCAGCGCAGGATCGAAAGAGACGCAGTAGTAGGTTATCCCGTAAATACCTAAACCGAGTATGAACGCCACTCCGAACAGCAGTCCCCAGTAGTAGGTCATTCCCATGCTGAAGGTGATGATAAAGGCGGACAGGAATAAGGGTATGAATCCCCACTCAAATCCCAGCCAGAAAAGCATCAGTGTTCCAAGAATTAGGGGCGGGTAGAAAAGAAAAAAGAGACTGGTGGCATCGCTGCCTCGCTCTATCAGCATGAACTCCGACGGGGCAATCCATACGGTAGACATGATGCTGAGGGTAATGACACCTATCCATAACCCGAGAACCAGTAGCGTTCTTCGGTTTGCCAAAGTGTATTTTGATAATATATAATCAAGTGCCAGTGGTATCCACCGCCTTGAGCTCTCTGTGCCATCCGACATAATAACCTGTTTTTGAATTTTGTATCCCTGAGATGATATTTATTTCCAGCAATATTAGAATTTTCTAATAATTAACAAAGAAAAAAATACTTCTCTTAAGAAATAGCCTTAGCAGCCGATAACAGGATGATACCTGTGACCAAAAAATCGGGGTGACTGATACTTCACTACTTTTAAAAAGATGATGTATCTGTCAATTAAGAGCGGGTGGGTTGAAAAGGAATGGCCGTCCTGTATGAGCTTTACAAATAAGACTTACGTAACATCAGCAGGGCTCAACTTAGTAAGGTGGGGTCAGTAAACTTCGGCTAGCAACTTTAGGGCCATAGCCAACGCCAGGAGCGAGAACGCAAACTGCAGGTACTTGCGCTCAATTTTCAGATTCAGCATAGCACCCAGGAAGCCACCTGCCAGTCCGCCGATAGCCATTGGCAGAGCAGCACCGAAATCGACATAGCCGAAATAATACGGGGTCATCGCCCCGTCACTGCCGGTAAGAGCCAGCTGAAGCCAGCCGGATAGTGATATAAAAACGATGGCAAGGGAGGAGACGCTGACAGCTTTTTTAAAGGCTTTCTTATAGTACAGGTTCAGCATAGGCACCATCACGCCTCCCCCGCCGATACCGGCCAGTGCCGCTACGAATCCACCCAGGCCTCCCGTAACCAAAGATTCTCTCCAATTTACGGGCTCCGGATTGTCGATATCACCGGAAGCTTTTAATCGGCCGCGCCGGATAAAAATATAGGCTACATACATGAGCAGAAGGCTAAAGAAAATGGCAAACACCTGCTGGCTGTAAAAATCGGATGTGATCACCCACTTGCCTATGGTCACTCCGAGAGTGCCAAGCAGGCCGACTTTCAGTCCGTCAGCCCAATAAAAATTATGCTGTTCAAACTGGCGAATGGAACTTCCGGCGGCCGCTATAAAGGTGCAGAACAGGGAGGTGCCGATGGTCAGTACAACCGGGTTTTCAATTCCCGCATCATTAAATACGATGAAGAGTATGGGGGTAAACAGAATCCCCCCGCCCAGGCCAAACAGGCCTGCCACAATTCCGGCCATTAAGCCGAGCACCAGTAAAATTAAGAAGGTTATTGTCAACATATTATGTTGTTTACCAGCCGTTTCAATAGCCTGCTAATGGCTCAATAGATTATCTCACAAAGGGACTCAAAGAAGCACCAAGTTATACCAAGTATTTCTATTCGTCCGGCAAGGTTATTTCCCCTTCAAGGTAAGTAGCCGCCTTCCCGGAAATTTCTACCCTGTCACCCAGCATCCTGCAGTATACGGTGCCGCCGCGATTAGATACCTGACGGGCTTTCAGTTGCTCTTTTCCCAGCCTTTCAGACCAGTACGGTGCCAGCATAGTGTGTGCCGAGCCGGTAACCGGGTCTTCATTAATGCCCAAGGCGGGGGCAAAAAAGCGCGATACGAAATCATGCTCACTGCCGGGTGCCGTCACTATGATACCTCTTGTCTCTATCCTATTTAGCAGAAAGAAATTAGGGTCCAGGCTCCTTACTTGCTCTTCATTGTCAAGCACCACCATATAATCCACAGCCCTGAAAATGTTCCCGGCATCCGTGCCCAAGGCCTCCATTAACTTCTCAGGAGGATCAACTTCCTTCCCCCTGGAAATGGGAAAATTCATAACAAGCAATCCGCTCTCTTTACGAACCGTCAGCGGACCGCTATTGGACTTAAATGTAATTTCTGATTTGTTATAGTGAAGGTGCTCAAAAAGTACATGCGCCGATGCCAGGGTAGCATGTCCGCATAGGTCAACCTCTGCGGCCGGGGTAAACCAGCGAAGCCGGTAGGCATCACCCTCGTCAACGAAGTAGGCCGTCTCCGACAGGTTATTCTCCATAGCAATCTGCTGAAGTATATTATCCGGCAGCCACTCGGTAAGCGGGCATACCGCAGCGGGATTACCTTCAAATAATCTGTCGGCAAAGGCATCAACCTGGTAAAGCTTTTGTTTCATACTGTATTGTTGAGTTGGATATTCATTTTTGAGTTAAGAAATATTTCACTCTTTTCAAATTCACCTTTCCGCCTAAAGAAGCTTATATTTAGACGCTTATTTTGAAAGGTCTGCCTCGAAGACCGACTGAACGACAACGCCGGAAGTGCCGGTTCCTCCTGCTAATGCCGGGGCAAATAAATCCGTCCGGTCAGATTTTAAACAGTAAACTAATTTAATGCTTTTACAACCGAAACGACTCATTGAAAAGATTGGCTTCGATGCCATCAGGGAAGCTGCCGCAAAACAGGCGCGCTCTTCCATGGCCAAAGACCGGATTTCTCAGTTGATGCCCTCGTCCCGAAGACAGGAAGTTGAAAAAGACCTCTCTTCTACCCGGGAGATGATGAACCTACTTCAAAATGAGGCCGCTTTTCCTTTAAATAACCTGCATGATGTAAGGGATTTTTTAAAGAAATCACGCGCTGAAGGAAGCCTGCTGCCGATGGAAGCCTTCCTTGACATACTGGAACTGATCGTTACTGCCAGAAGGGTTAAATCATTTATAAAAGACCGGGAAAATGATTATCCCGAACTCAAAGAGGTCTCTATCGGCCTCATCCCGCTCAAGAATCTTGAAGATGAAATTCGCAATATCATAACCGAAAACGGGGAGTTGAGAAGTGACGCCAGTGATACGCTGAAATCCATTCGCAACCGGTTGAACAGGAAACGCAATGAACTGCGAAGTACCATTAATAAGGTAATGAGTCGCGCCGCCAAAGAAGGAATGACTTCCGACGAAGGCCCGACTATTCGCAGCGGACGCATGGTTATTCCGATCCAGGCGGAATACAAGCGAAAAATCCAGGGTTTTGTGCACGACGTCTCTTCCACGGGACAAACTGTGTACCTGGAGCCGGTTGAAGCCCTTAATATCAACAACGAGATACGCCAGCTAGAATCGGAAGAGAAGCGGGAGATTGAACGAATATTGCGGCAGCTTACCAACCATGTTCGCACTGACAGGGAATCCATAAGGCAGAACCTTGATGTACTGACCCAACTGGATGTAATCGCAGCCAAAGCCCAGCTGGGGATTAATCTCGACTGTTTTGTTCCGGTGATCTGCGACAGTTCGAAGCTCTATCTCAAGGATGCCTATAATCCCCTATTAAAACTGAAAAATCTGGGCCTTAAAGAGGAGAAACGTGAAAAGGTGGTACCGCTGGACCTTGAGCTGAGTGACCATGAACAGTGCCTCGTAATTACGGGTCCGAACGCAGGTGGAAAGTCGGTAGCAATGAAAACCCTGGGGCTTTGTGTGATGATGACCCAGTCGGGATTTGCGATTCCCGCTAAAGACAGTACCGAACTGCCCATTTATTCGGGCCTGTTTGTTGACATGGGCGACGACCAGTCAATAGAGAATGATCTCAGCACCTTTTCCTCACGCCTTGAATGGATGAGGGACACCATGAAAAGTGCAGACCAAAACAGCCTGGTGCTTATCGACGAGGCAGCGGCAGGTACGGATCCAGAGGAAGGCGGAGCCCTTTTCCAGGCACTGATTGAACTGCTGATGCAGCGGCATGCCAAAATACTGGTTACAACCCACCACGGCTCACTGAAAATATTTGCGCACGATCACCCGAAGGCGGTAAACGGGTCCATGGAATTTGACCAGGATACGCTCTCCCCTACTTACCGCTTTAAAAAGGGTGTGCCCGGCAGCAGCTATGCCTTTGAGATTGCCCAGCGCATGGAGCTGGATGACACGCTGCTCAGCAAGGCCCGAACGCTGCTCGGGGAATCAAAAAGCAATATGGAAACGCTGATCAGCGAACTGGAGACCAAATCTCAGGAGGCCGAGGAGCTTAAAAGAAAATACGACAATCTCCAGGAGCAGACCGAAGCTGCCCGTCACAAGTACGATGAAAAGCGATCGGCTATAGAAAAAGAGAAAGAGACCATCCGCGAGAAGGCCCTTCGTGAAGCCAAGCAGATCATGCAGTCGGCCAACCGCAAAATTGAGGAGGCCGTGGAGCAGATCGTTGACAAGGGAGAAAAAGACTCGGAGACCATACGGCAGGCGCGCGGGGAGGTAGAAAAACATAAGAAAGAAGTTGATGAACAGCTGGATAAGCTTGAAACCAAAAAGAAGCGGCGCAAACAGGCCTCCGAAGAGCCTCCTGCAGAAGGCGATACCGTACGGCTGGAAGATGCCAACACGACCGGCGAGCTGGTTGAGGTGAGCGGTAATAAAGCGGTTGTAATGGCCGGCGGCCTGCGGCTGAAGACCGACTACGAAAAACTGGTAAAGGTTGAGGATGCTTCAAAGAAGAAAAAGAAGCAAAAGGTAACGGTGAATATCATGGGACGCGACACTTCAACAGTGGTGAAGACCCGGCTTG
>DATFJD010000185.1:0-4436 GCA_035269475.1 Halalkalibaculum sp. | reverse complement strand
CTGGAAGGAAATTAATGCGCCGATGGTAATGATAGTGTACTGGGTTATACGGGAAAGCGTATAACTGGTGCCCTCATCAATTTTGAAGTGGCGCAATATTTTCCTGTTGAGAGCCTTCCGAACGCTGATGGCAAGGAATATAAATCCGGAAATGAATAATAAAAAGATGAGGATTGAGATCACCGTAACGGGCGTCTCCTTGATCTGAAAGATGGTGTAGTTTAATACCTGCTGTATAAATGTATTAATTTCATCCCAAGTCATTGTTGCTATCTCTTTAACTCCTTATTGCGGTTGGTGTACGATACATAAAATATGAGGGGCCTACAATAGGATAATTGTTATATCTATTTCAGCTTGATGCGCCGTTCCGGAGGTGCTGCCGGCTGTTACACGAAGGGGCACAAAGTATTACATAGTGTACTTTTGTGGTACAGCCCATTTTGCTACTCCGGCAGACTTAAGTCCGCCCTGCTGATCTTACGCTCCCAGAGAAGCTTACCTTCGCGGCCGTAGCTTTGCAGGGTCAGCACCCTGGCTCCGCGCGGGCCGCTTACTTTGATCAGGCCAAAATTATAATCCGTAACCAGCGTACCTTTTACATGAAGCGCATTATCGTAGCTCTCTTCGCTATCGGCAATTTCATAGACGCCGGCCGTGAGCGGCGATGAAGTAAACTCGTAAAGCGGGTAGAGTCCCTCCCTTTCGGTCTTCAAGAGCTGTCCGTAGTGCACATCGCCCGATAGGAAAAGTACACCCTCCACTTTTTCCTCAACCAGAAAATCCATCAGCTCATTGAACTCGCCTTTATACATGGGGAAAGACTCATGCGTATTCCCGGTGTTCGTAACCTGGTTGCCATTGACCACAACCTTGAATGCGGCATCGCTGCTCACCAGTCCGTCTTTGAGCCACTGCATCTGCTGTCTCCCGAAATAGGCTTTGTCAGAATCACTGAGCCGGTTCGGAGCGCGGAAATACCGGTCGTCAAGCAGAAAAAACTCTACATCATTATACTTGTACTTGGTATAGATGCCCTGCCGGTTGCTTCCGGGATTTGACCAGTACCGTTCGAACATATCCGCGGCCTCTTCCCGCATCCGGTAAGAACGGTTTGAATTATTCGGGCCATAGTCATGGTCATCCCAGGTTGCCAGGTTAATGGCGCCGGCAAGCAGAGGCTGCATCTCAGGGGTATCCCGGGCATCACGGTACCGGTAATCCATGCGTGGGAGCGAATAAAAATCAGGCTCCCGGTAATAGACATTATCTCCAATCCAGAGCATGAGATCGGGTTTTTTGTTGTAGATGGACTCTAATATTTCCGGACTCGTACCATAGGGGTCGCCCGGCCTGTCATACTTTTTATCATTGATATATAAACAGGACCCAAACGCTACCGTAAAGGCGGGTGGATCGGTTCTCCATTGCCACAGCTCTTGGGTGGTAAATTCAGTGGGATAGGAGAATGCCACTTTCTCCCCATTTAGATAAAGATCGTATTTATAGGTTGTTCCATATTCGAGGTCCGTCAATTTTATATGCTTGCTGAACGATTCAGCGGCATCGGTATGACCGGCATATGAAGTGTTACTAGTATTTTCTTCTCCTTTTACCCAATATTGAATCTCGATGGCTGCCGCCTCTGTAGTTTGCAGCCAAAGGTTGGCTTCCTGCATCTCCACATAACCCAGCATGGGACCGGCCTGCAGCAAGGTATCCTGTGCCTGCGCATGGGTTGTAACTGTCAGAAAAAGGATAAAAAGAATACCAATTACCGGGACTTTCTTAGACATAGCATTTTATTCTAAAATTAAGTGTATTACGAGATCTTTTTAATTTGGGTGGTCATCTCCAGACCGGTTCATAATATAGCCTGAATTCAATATAGGGATAGTTAAAACAACCTGAATTAGAAATAAGAAACTATATTTAGTTGAATTTTTAGAACTATGTCCTGTAGAAATCGCTGTTCTATTTTTTGCGTTGAATCTACTGAGCTTTTGCGCTATTTTCTGTGCTCATTTATTCATTATTCCCAAAACCAATCAGACATCTTCATGAGAATTATCATTTTTGGCCCTCCGGGCGCAGGCAAAGGCACACAGGCTAAACTCATCAAAGAAGAGTACGATATCCCCCACCTTTCCACCGGCGAAATTTTTCGCACGGCCATCAAGAATGGAACCGATCTCGGCAAGAAAGTAAAATCCATACTCGATGCCGGCGACCTGGTGCCTGATGAGACAGTAGTTAACCTGGTCGAAGAAGAGCTTAAAAAAAGCCGCTATGATGACGGTTATGTGCTGGATGGCTTCCCTCGTACGGTTGCCCAGGCTGAAGCTTTTGATGAAATTCTGGATGCAAAAGGCGTAGCGCTGGATGCCTTTCTGATGCTAAAAGTTCCCGAAAAGGAGCTGATAAAACGTATCCTAAGCCGGGGCGAGGGCCGTTCGGACGATACCGAAGAAGGCGTCAAAAACAGGCTGAATGTATACTGGGAGGAGACTCAGCCGGTGCTCGACTACTATAAAGGCCAAGAAGTGGTTAAAGAAGTTTATGGAGTCGGGTCTATTGAAGAGATCTTCAGCCGCATAAAAAAAGCTTTGTCTGAAGAACCTTATTCATAGAACGGGGAATACGCTGATCTATCTATTTACACAGGTATTGTTTCTGCTTCTTTTAAACAAATATAGAAGCAAGAACCGGCGTACTTTCTGTGATCCTAGTTACCCGCGTTCCATAATAGTTAAGATGGCGGGTGTGATATCGAGTATGGATTCCGCATCGGTAAAAACCGAAGCGCCCGGCCCGTATGCGAAAAGCGGTACCCTGTTATACGTGTGGGTTTTGGTGGAGAGGTCTTCTACATTGCCGTGATCACTGCTTAACACAAGGGTGTCCTCTTCCCTTTTGTTTTGAATCAGCTCAGATAAAAACCGGTTATACGTTGATAGCACGTCCTGAGCATTACCATGGTCCTGGCTGTGGCCCGCCTTATCGGTCAGGTAGTACTCATACAATAATAGATCGTAGTTCTCCCCTTTTTTAAGCAGTCTCCCGGCTGCTTTCTTTGGATCAATTTTCGGGATGTTAATATTCAATTTTTCCCTCCAACTTTGCTGGGTAATGCCGGCCGTTATAGCTTTTTCTTTTTTGACCGTTTCTGCCGTATTAAGGGGAAGTCCGGCACTTTTTGCCATAAGCGTTGTACAGCTCCATCGATTTCTCTGGCGTGATTTCTCAAAGAATATATCGGGATAGGCATTCATAAAGTGACAGGTACAACCCAGCTGCTGCGCTCCCTTGAAAATGCTTTGCTCCCTGAGCAAATGTTTGATGCCGGAGTGCGGAAACGGACCGTAATGCTTGCCTATTTTTTTGGGAGCATTTTCTCCCGTAAAGAGGGCTGTTTGTCCGGTACCGCTTTGTGGCAACCCTTCTACACCCAGCGTAGCGTCAACCGGCTTAAACAAGTGTCGGCCGTTTACAAATGCTTCTGCCCGCCGGCTAAAAGGCTGACCGTCTGTCATGCTTTTAAAAGCATCATATTCTTGCCGCATGAAGGGATTATAAGGTTCTTCTTCCCCTAAACCGACGCCATCAATAAATAGAAATATTACTGACATTTATTCTTTAACATTCAAATTCAAAAACACAAAAAACAAACAAATTAAAATACTTAAGGAACAAATTTTAAATCATTAATCATTACTGTTTGGGGCTTGTTTGTAATTTGCAGATTGATATTTGTTATTTATCCAATACAATAGTAACCGGACCATCATTGGTCAGCTGTACATCCATATAGGCTCCGAAGGTGCCGGATTCTATATTGAGATCTGAATTTTGCTTAAAATAACGAATCATCTGTTCATATAATTTTTCTGCTTTTTCAGGTCCTGCGGCTTCAATATAGCTGGGGCGGTTTCCCTTGGTAGCATCCCCATACAGCGTAAACTGTGAGATAAGCAGAAGCTCCCCATTCACATCCCGGACAGACAGGTTCATTTTCCCATCTTCATCATCAAAAATGCGCATTTTAAGGATTTTATCACAAATCCATTCCATATCTTCTTTCGTATCCTCCTCATGGATTCCAACCAGCAGTACCAGCCCCGAAGTGATTGCGCCAACCTGTTCATTTTCGACACGAACTGACGCATTTTTTGCTCTTTGCAGCACAACTTTCATAAAAACACCTGTTGATAAGTATGTTGATTACTATGTTGATAAATGTTAATTCCCGGTCCGATCCCAAAACCAACAAAAATTCTCCACAGGGTTCAACATTTTTCAACAGTTATCAACAAGTTATACAGTTCAAAAGTGATGTATAAAAGAAAATCTTGACTTTTATTATTGGTCGCCGGCCTGTTGATAACTTGTAATTGTTATAGCTAAAGTCTTAAGAAACAGGCTAAACTTATTAACAA
>DATFJD010000184.1:0-2100 GCA_035269475.1 Halalkalibaculum sp. | reverse complement strand
GGCTTAACCCGTTTTGATCCCAAAAAAGCTCCGGTAAACAATGCTCCGCCTAAAGTGCACATTGAGAATGTGAATATATCGGGCGAACCGGTAGAAAACAGGTCTGATGTTACCGTAAGCAGTGAAAACAAAAATATTGGCATAGATTTTATCGGCATCAGTTTCAGTGCGCCCGAGCAGGTTCTTTATGAATACCGCCTGAGGGGTTCCGGTGAAGGTTGGCAGCAAACCAACCGGCGATCCGTGCGCTACTCTGCACTGCTTCCCGGAGACTATACCTTTCAGGTTAGAGCCCAGAATAACGATGGATTATGGAGTGAAGAGACGGCTTCGCTTTCGTTTACCGTTATGGCCCCATTCTGGATGCAGTGGTGGTTTATCCTGCTGGTTTTTGTGGTTCTGATCGGCATTATGCTCTTTATCTATAACTACTACCGGGTCAAGAAAATGGTTGATATCGAGCGGATGCGGGTTCGCATTGCCAGTGATCTTCATGATGACGTGGGTTCGGCACTCACCGAAATTGCCCTTCAGTCCGATTTTTTGCAAACTACAGATGTAGGGGAACAGGTTAAACAGTCGCTGGATCAGATTGGAACGCAGAGTCGCAAAATCGTGTCTAGCCTTGATGATATTGTATGGTCAATTGATGCCAGGAATGACACTTTAGGTGATCTTACCGACCGGATGCAGGATTATATAAACAACATGCTGCCTCAAAAAGAGGTGCAGTACCAGTTTGATAACCTGGATATGGATGATAAGATAACAGTCTCCATGAAAGAAAATCTGTATCTGATATTCAAGGAGGCGGTTAATAATATTGCAAAGCATTCTGATGCCGATAAGGTAGAAGTGACACTTAAAGATGAAAACGGCTCTTTTGATCTTTATATCCACGATAACGGACAAGGCATCAAGCCCGAACGCAAGACGGGTCAAGGGCTCAGAAACATGGAAATGAGGGCGAAACGTATTGATGCGGGGATTGAATTTGAGAATGGAGACGGTTTTACCGTTCATGTATTTGGGAAAGGCATGTAACAGCAGGCGTTTTTTCACGTTAAAGCTTAAAAAAGGCATATTATGGCATCAGTAGTAGGAATAGTCGAAGACAACAAAAAAATAAGAGACCTCATACAGCGATACCTGGATATGCAGGAGGAACTCAAATGCCCGGTAGCTGTAGATACCGTGGAAGAGATGCTCGAACACCTGGAAGAGCACGGCCATCCCGATGTCATTCTCATGGATATACAACTTCCCGGTATGTCAGGCATCAAAGGAATCGGCCTGATCAAAGAGAAATACCCGGAAATCGACATCATCATGCTTACCGTGTATCATGATTCCCATAAGATATTCAACGCACTGCGGGCCGGGGCTTCCGGGTATCTGCTCAAGCATACCTCGCTTCCGGAAATTAAAGAGTCAATTCTCAAGCTTATTGACGGCGGCGCGCCCATGTCACCGCAGATTGCGCGCAAAGTGATCAATCATTTCCAGGAAAACGCACCGAAAAAGAACCCGGAATCGGACCTTACGCCACGCGAGCATGATATTGTAAACGGCCTGGTTGACGGGCTGAGCTATAAAATGATTGCCGACCGGTATGATATTTCTATTGATACGGTGCGGGCACACATCCGAAATATTTATAAGAAACTGCATGTAAACTCCAAGGCAGAAGTAATTGCAAAGTCACTGAAAGGTGAGATCTGAACCGTTTTTGGAAGTTGTACTAACCCTCCAAGGGTTCCTAGCCCTTGGAGGGTTTATTCTTAAGTTGTATTTACACATTACCATAAATATGACAACTAAACCCCATGTTACCGCATCTAACATGATTATGCTATTGAATGAAAAATAGCGGTTACATACATTTAAGCAGATATTAAAGAAAAGATGTCTTTATTTTACTGTTAAACAGGTTTTAGGCCTTGGAGGGCGTTATGAGATTACGGAAATCTATACTAGTGATACTGTTACTTTCTTTTGGACTAACCGGCTGTTATACCCAGCTGGAATATTCCCAGAAAATGAAGAGGGTAACCAGCGAGAAATCCGATACCGGATATGCCTGGAGTGACGAAGAAGAGG
>DATFJD010000183.1:0-2972 GCA_035269475.1 Halalkalibaculum sp. | reverse complement strand
CACGCAGCGTTTCGACTTGAACGGACGGGCGTAGGATTTTTTCTGCTCCAGCGATTCAGCCCTGGCATTAATCATCGAATAGCCGGAGTTGATCTCTTTTGCCCAGAATGGAATGAGTCCCCACCGGTATTTGTCAATTTTGCGCTGATGTCCCTGCTGAACAATGACCGGCATATGCAGGCTCGGAGCCACATTGTAGTTCTCTTCTATTGTAAAGGTGCCTTCCGGAACAGCTCCGTACTTCTGTTGCAGTTCCTGCAGGGTGGTTTTTAAAACATAGCGTCCGCACATAGTCAGTTATCCGTGTGTCATGTTTCAGTAAACAGTATGCTAAAGGTAGGCAGAATTTTTATCCCATTTAATTTTGACGGCTGATTTATAAATATATGTGTGAAATATGTAATTAAACTTTTTATACTGTCTTTATGGATCCGAAAGAATATAACAATTACGATCTGGAACAGGACGTGCATCGCATTACGCTCTACAGCACCGTGGCAAAGGAGCATCAGCACGTTTCGCGAAAAAAGCGTCTCTACCTTCATCTGGATATGAATTGCTTTTATGCACAGGTAGAACAGCGGGCATACAATTTGTATGGGATGCCGGTTGCGATGGGCGGCTGGCGAAAACCGAATGGGGTGGCACGGGGCATTGTGGCAACAGCCAGTTATGAGGCTCGTGCGCTCGGGATTAAAACAGCAATGAGTGCTTTTGAAGCATCGCAGATTTGTCCCTACCTGGTGTTTATGCAGATTGACTATGATAAATATAAAGCGATTAGCCGGCAGCTTAAATCGATTCTGGACTCCTACTCTCCGGATGTGGAAAAATATTCGATGGACGAGTACTTCATGGATATCACCTTTCTGTTGAGAAAATCCCGCTCCCAACTGGAGGCTTATGCCAAAAAACTGAAGGATGAAATTTACCGCCGGCTCGGTCTTGTCTGCTCGGTGGGAATTGCAACAAGTAAAACCTATTCAAAGCTGGCGTCTGACCTGCAGAAACCAAAAGGATTATCCCTGATTCTCACACCCGATGATGCTGCCCAATATATCTACCCGCTCCCGATTGATGAGGTGTGGGGGATCGGGCGGAGACGGTATGAACATCTGAAAAAGTATAATATCCATACGATTGCCGATGCGATTAAACAGGGGAAAGTACCGTTTCAGAAACTATTTGGAGAGATGCAGGGACAGCTATTCTGGGAGACCGTGGCCGGGCGCGATAAAGCTCGTGTACTCACAGACGAAGTACACATACCGGATGAAGTAAGCTATATGCACACCTTTTCGGATTGGACGGATAACCCTGTAGAAGTGAAAGGAGAGATCATAAAAGCGATTCGGAAGGTCTGCTACAGAATGAGAGGCTATCAGCGGAAAGCGAGGCGATGGGGCTGTCACATCCGCTACCAGGAGGCACATTGGGAAGGGCACTCGTTTACCTTTACCACGCCGGGATTTACCAATCTGGACGATTACGTATTGGATGCTTGCCTGACTGAGGCGATGCGAATAGTGAACAGCGCCTTGGAGAAAAATATCAAAATTAGGGGAGTGGGGTTGCATACCATCGAAATGCAGCAGACTGAGCAGGGTGAGCTGTTCTTTCAGGAGGATGATGAACTGAGAGGATTAACCCGGGCTACCGACTGCCTGAATAACTGTTATGGTCCCGATACGGTTGCTAAAGCTGCCATTTACGAGAGCGTGAAAGGGAATACACACTTTGTAAACCGGAGCTGATTTTTGGCAGTTTTAAAAACTTATTTCAGAACGATAGGAAATGGCAAAAAAATCATCGAATATTTATGAAATGATGTATCGAAACCCTAACAAATTCTTATACCTATGAGCTTACTAGCCGACTTTAAAAAATTCGCTATGCGCGGAAATGTGATCGACCTGGCCGTTGCTGTTGTAATCGGTGCTGCTTTCGGCCGGATTGTTACTTCCTTTGTGAATGACGTGCTTATGCCGCCGATCGGTCTGATGCTGGGAGGTGTGGACTTTGCGGAGTTTATGATCACCCTGAAAGATGCCACCGAGGAAGCTGCTGCTGTCACGATTAATTACGGGGCGTTTATTCAGCAGGTTGTCGATTTCACCATTGTGGCGTTTGCCATCTTTATGGTCATTAAAGGCTTTGAACGGATGAAGAAAAAAGAGGAAGTGAAGCCTGCTGCACCTCCCAAACCGTCAGCTGAAGAGACACTGCTTGCCGAAATTCGCGATCTGCTGAAAGAAAAATAAATTGGGGATTAATAATCGTGGGCGGCTCGGAAGGTCAGAAACTCGTTGATGTTATTCATATCAAGCACGCCAACAATTTTCCCCTCATCAACAATTGGGAAGAAGTTTTTATTGCCTCGCTTAAGCTGCCGATAGGCGGACGGGAGCGGGTCTTTTGCATTCAACGTGATAATATCTCTTTCCATCACATCTGCGACTAAGGTCTCGTTGCCTTTTTCGCGTAGAGCAGGGGCGAGATCAGACATAAACAAAATTCCAACAACCTCTTCGCCCTCGGTAACGATAAAATCCTGCTCGGTACTGGCAAGAATCCGGTCGATGGCTGCTTGCAGTGGATCTCCCGGATTTAGTGTGGTAAAGTCCGTAATCATGGCGTCTTCAATGTCATTTCCCTGAAGCAGGCTAATCTGTTGGATAACAATATTCTCGGAGTGAGCGCCAAAGTATATGAACACGGCAATCACTGCAAGAATGATATTTGAAAAGAGTCCGAAAAGGAAAAAGACAAGCGCAAGCAGTTTACCAAGTCCTGTTGCCGCTTTGGTTGCCTGAACCCGGCTCATACGTGTTGAGAGAATGGCCCGAAACACCCGGCCGCCATCCATTGGAAATGCGGGTATCATGTTGAACACAACCAAAGCTACATTTACAGCAAACAGGTAGAAGAGGAAATTATTTGCAGTGATGCTGCTCAGCTGCTCTTCCAGCATT
>DATFJD010000182.1:0-6003 GCA_035269475.1 Halalkalibaculum sp. | reverse complement strand
CCGCCGGCACAAAAGGCAAGCCAAAGAGCAGCGCTTTTTTCAGTATGGGCCTATTCCAGCTGCCGCCCCACATCCCAGCGGTGATGATCCACAGCACCAGGGTAGTCACGCCAGAAGCAATGAGGTTGGCAACGAAGACGGCTTCTATGCCCCAGCCGAGACTTAAAATGAGATAGAAATTTAAAGCGATATTGATCAGCACGTTGCCGGTTCTAATCACGGCAAACAGCATGGACCTTCGAACCAGGCGCAGCTCGGCAAAGGGTATGATGGAAAGGGTATCAAACCAGAGAATGCCAATCATGAACAAATAGAAGTCTTTTGTCTGGGGCTCCAAGCTCATCAGAGGCATAACAGCCGGCGCAAACAGCCATAACAAAAGGGCCAGCACCGTACCCAGGCCCAGCAGTCCAAGCTGAAGCGTTTTAAAAACATCTTTGGCCTTCTCCCGGTCTTCGGCATAGCGCAGGTAGGCCGACTCCATCCCAAAGGTAAAAATCACATTCAGAAAGGTAATGCCGGCATAAACGAGTCCGACAATTCCATACTGCCCGGGCTTGAAAACATCCGTATAGAAAGGTACCAGCAGATAATTGATGAACCGCGCCAGCACACTGCTGATGCCGTACACCAGGGTATCCGAAAGTAATTCTTTAAGTTTTTTCAATGGATGTTTTATTAAATAGGCTTATTCAAGCGAACAGGCTTACATACATGCTTAACATTAGCTGAAGCTTGCCGGACTGGCTTTACTACTACTCATCTCCCAGCAACCTCTCCATAGCATATACTCCCAGCACGTAGCTGTGTTTCCCGAAACCGGTAATGATGCCCTTGGCCATGGCCCCGGTAAGAGACGTTTCCCGGAACTCCTCCCTGGCGTGTATATTGGAAAGGTGAACCTCGATAACCGGTATTTCCAGGATTTCCAGGGCATCCCGGATAGCTACAGAGGTATGGGTATAGCCCCCAAAATTGGCAATAACCCCATCAAAACCGCTTTCTTCATCTACCAGTGACTGTATGGCATTGACCAGTTCGCCTTCTATATTGCTTTGAAAAAATGTCATTTCATGAGCGGGAAACGAATCGATGAGCATGTGCTCGATATCTTCGAGCGTATCGCTGCCATACTGTCCGGCGTCACGCTTTCCCAGCATATTAAGATTGGGCCCGTTCAAAATAAAGATTTTCATACGCTTACCTTTTCACTGATTTTTTCGGCTATTTCTTTCATCCGTTCTTCCGTTACACTAACATTGTGTCCGAGCGCCATAGGCTGCGTTTTAGAATAGAGGGGGACCAAATGAACGTGGGCATGAGGGACTTCCAGTCCCTGCACGATAACGCCGGTTCGCAGCGGATCAAGCGCCTCATCAATTCCTTTCGCTATTTTCTTTGCAAATAGCATGGCCTGCCGAACCTCTTCATCGCTGAGGTCAAAGAAATAGTCGGTCTCCTGCTTGGTTACCACCAGCGTGTGTCCCTCGGCTATGGGATTGATATCCAGAAAGGCAAAATGGTGCTCATCCTCTGCAATCTTATAACTCGGTATATCCCCTTTGATGATCTTGGTAAAGATAGTAGCCATTGGTATAAGCTTAAGTTACAATTTTTTGAATGATAGGAGTTTCAACGTAAAAAACATAGCAGGATGCAGGATGCAGGATGCAGGATGCAGGATGCAGGATGCAGGATGCAGGATGCAGGATGCAGGATGCAGGATGCAGGATGCAGGAACAAGGTGAATTATTTTCAGATTCGAAGTCAAATTTAATTCTAAATTTTTAATTCTAAATTGTTAATTCCCATCTGTTCACTGACACACTGTTCCCTGTTCCCTGTTCCCTGTTCACTGATCACTGTTCACTGCAAAAAACATCTCTCCTTCCTGCGCTATGACTCCCTCCTCCATTCCCCAGTCCAGGTACCCCACTACTTCAGAGAGCACCAGAAAGATGGCCCCTTCTTTAACGGCATCCGGAAACAGCCTCAACGAAAGCTCATACAGCGAGAAGGGTCGCTTCTTTAACAGATCCTGAATCTGAAGGTAACGGCGCCGATGCTCATCGAGATGATGTTCTGCAATCTTTGAAATATCCCTGATAAACTTGCCGTGCCCCGGCAGTACTACCCCCTCCCGTGTCCGGATCCATTTCAGGGTTTCGCGATATTGCAGCAGGCTTTTATTTCGACGGCCGGTATCCGGATCAAAATTAATCAACGCATTCGTACTGATGTGTTCCAGCAAATTATCTCCCCCAAATATGATGCCGTCATTGGAATAGAACATCAGGTGTCCCGGTGCATGTCCGGGTGTATGCTTCACTTCAAATAGTAGCTCCCCGGAGCTAAGCTGCTCACCTTCCTCTACCCACTGCGGGGTGATGGCCTGCTGGTACTGCTGCAGCCAGTCAAGCTGCTCGATCATGAAAGTCCTGTGATCTTCCGGCACCAGGTGCATGCTGAAAAATTCATCGAAAAGCTCGCGGTTGTCGTTATCGGCAAAATTTGATCGTTCTTTGGCATGCCCGTATATAACTGCTCCCGATTCATCCGCGAGGCGGGCGGCCTGCCCGAAGTGATCGGGATGACCGTGCGTCAGCCATATCTCGTCGAGGTCAGCCATAGCCAAGCCCACAGATTTCATCTGTTTCTTTACCAGCTCATAGGAATTTTCAGCTTTATGGCCGCAGTCAACCAGCACTTTCTTCTCGTCATCAATCAGGTAGCTGTATACGTCACCCACGGCAAAGGGAGTTGGAATTTTGATCGTGTGAACCAGATCTTTCAACAAAGAAATATTTTAATCAACAGTTAATTTGGCACACAAAGGTATCAAAAGTTATGCTCAATTTTCATTGAAAGCCTGAATAAACCGACCCAATTCAGTCCCTGCTATTTTTTTATGGAATTACGTTTGAAATTAAATTATAGAAAGCCTTATATTTGGGATCTCTTTTAGAACCGAAGAGTCGGTAGCTCAGATGGTAGAGCAACGCCCTTTTAAGGCGTGGGTCGTGGGTTCGACCCCCACCCGACTCACAATTGTTTTCTATAAGACTCAAAGCTCCTGCCGGCACAAGCCCAGGAGCTTTTTTGTTTTATAGGCTTTTACATACAGGAAAAATGGAATTACTCCCTTACATAATTTCGTTTATCTTTCTATGCGTCTTTTAAGAGATTATTAAAGCGATCATCATTTGAAAATTATTTATGGCAGACAACGATAAAAGAGACTCCAACAATATGGACGGGCCTCCAAAGCCCCCGCAGAAGAAGGGCCGTCCGGGCAATGACAACCAGCGCTATTTCTTTTGGATACTGATTGCGGGGCTGTTCATATTCTGGCTGGTCAGTTCACAGGGCGGCGGTCTATTCGGCGGGCCACCCAATGTTGACTACAGTGCTTTCCGTGATCAGCTAAGAGAAGGCAATGTTGAAAAAGTAGTCATCAAAGGCGAGCAGGTCAGGGGTACTTTAAAACAGAAAACGGTTTTTAATACCACCGCTGATGACACTGCCCAGACCTCCGAATTTATTACCTATATCCCCTCTTTCGGTGATGAAAAACTTATGGATATTCTGGAACAGCAGGATGTTCAGGTGCAGACCATACCGAAAAGCAATTTTGACTGGTGGACCATTCTCATATGGGGCCTGCCGCTGGTCTTCCTCATATTCATAGGCATGCAGTTTTTCCGTCAAATGCAGATGCAGGGCAAAAACATGTTTAACATCGGCAAGAGCAAAGCCAAGCTGCAGGATGCCGAAAAGGTGGATACCACTTTTGATGACGTTGCCGGCCTGGAAGGAGCCAAAACCGAACTCAAGGAGATCACCAGTTTCCTGAAGAATCCGGGCGATTTTGATGCTCTCGGTGGTGAAATACCCAAAGGGGTGTTACTTGTAGGCCCTCCGGGGACCGGTAAAACCCTGCTGGCACGCGCCGTAGCGGGAGAAGCCGGCGTACCTTTCTTCACTATCACAGGTTCCGATTTTATGGAGATGTTTGTCGGTGTGGGCGCCAAGCGGGTGCGCGATATGTTCAGCAATGCAAAAGAAAAGTCACCCAGCATCATCTTTATCGATGAGCTTGACTCCATCGGACGAAAGCGCGGTGCGGGTCTCGGCGGCGGCCATGATGAGCGTGAACAGACACTGAACCAAATGCTTTCCGAGCTTGACGGTTTTGAACCGAATGAAGGCGTCGTGGTGATGGCGGCGACCAACCGGCCGGATATCCTGGACAAGGCGCTGCTAAGGCCCGGGCGATTCGACCGGCAGATTACCGTAAACCTGCCAACCCAGAAACACCGTGAAGAGATCTTAGAAATCCACTCCAAGAATAAGAAGATGGGTGATGATGTTAACCTGGAAGAAATTGCCCGGTCTACACCCGGCTTTAGCGGGGCCGATCTACGCAACCTGCTTAACGAGGCAGCACTGCTCGCTGCCCGGCATAAAAGAAAAGCCATCGAACAGCAGGATATCGATACGGCCAGAGACAAGGTGATGATGGGCTTAAAGAGGGAAGGAATACGTCTCTCCGACGACGAAAAGAAACTGCTGGCCTACCACGAAGCCGGACACGCCGTTGTTGCCGCAGTACTGCCTAATGCCGATCCGGTACATAAGGTAACCATCATACCGCGCGGCAAGGCGATGGGCGTCACCCAGCAGCTGCCTGAAAAAGAGAAACTGCTGTACAAAAAAGATTACATGCTCGACCGCATGGCCGTAATGATGGGCGGCCGCGCCGCAGAGACGCTAATTTTTGATACGGCAACCAGCGGTGCTGAAAATGACCTGAAGCAGCTGACCAAACTGGCGCGCAAGATGGTGCTCGACTGGGGCATGAGCGATAAGTTTGGCAACATGGCCTTTGGCGGACAACAGGACCAGGTATTTCTCGGCGAGCAGATGGGAAGCCAGCGTGAGTACAGTGACAGCACAGCCCGTGAGATTGATGAGGAAGTGAAACGCATCCTTCAGGAAGCGTATAACAAGGCAGTGGATACTATTACCGAACACAGAAATGTGCTGGACCGCCTTGCCGAAGAACTTCTTGAAAAAGAGGAGGTGCCCGGATCGAAGGTTATGGACTGGCTTAAAAATGGTACGGAAGACCAAAAAGAAGAAGAGGAGGAGGAAAAGCAGGAAAAGCCGAAAGAAAAAATTAAAGAGAAGTCGCAAAGCGGGCACGATGAACCCGACCAGGAAGAGTAAGTCAAATAAGCTTTTCAATTTAATTTCTCAGTCATGAAAAATTTCAAGGTAGTATTTGAAAGCGGAGTCACCGAAACCATCAAGGCCGGAAAAATTGAGCTCAACGACGTACTTGATAAAGTGGTGGTGGAAGACGACCAAGGCAAAGAGATGAAGCAACACTACCTGAATTTTGAACATATCTCAGCAGTGATACCCCAGGACTGAGTCCCTGCTGACACGATCCGGATAGTATTACAAAATTAAATTTGCACCCTGGCATCCCTATAATTACGGAGAGATACTATTCAATCAATTCACTAGTATCTAAATTATTCTTCTTATCTCAAATCAATGGATAAAACTATGCTAAAAGAGTTCAAAGAGTTTGCAATGAAGGGCAATGTGGTGGATATGGCCGTGGGTATCATTATCGGCGCTGCCTTTACTACCATCGTCCAGTCTTTGGTCAAGGACGTCATCATGCCGCCATTGGGATTGCTGCTGGGCGGCGTTGACTTTACCGATTTCTTCCTGGTGCTTAAAGAGGGTGCCGTTGCCGCACCTTATGCCACCCTGGCCGCCGCCAGGGAAGCTGGAGCCGTAACCTTGAATTACGGTACCTTTGTCAACACGGTAATCAGTTTTCTGATTGTTGCCTTTGCCGTATTCATGCTGATAAAATACATCAACAAGCTAAAGCGGCCGGAAGAAAAGCCGGAGCCTTCAATACCTACCCTGAAGAAATGCACCTACTGCTACAGTGACATTGCCATTGAAGCAACCCGGTGCCCG
>DATFJD010000181.1:0-7988 GCA_035269475.1 Halalkalibaculum sp. | reverse complement strand
AGCTTGGAGACAATTAGTTGAGAATATTAACCAAGGACTTACTGATCAAGAGAAAGAGTTCATTCTGAGCTTCAAAAGGAAATCTCCCAAATGGGAATTATTTCCAATCAGCGGAATTAAAGATTTACCGGCCATTCAATGGAAGATGCTTAATCTTGAAAAGATGAGTAACAGTAAGCATAAAAAAGCATATGATAAATTGGAGAAAGTGCTCTTAAGCAATTAAAAGACAGCTTCAATTTTGTTTCCCGATTCATTTCAGCTCTGATCCGGGTCGTACCGGCCCCGAAGGTTCATCCGGATTTCGGCTGTGTTCCCAAGGCTTGATACAGAAGAAGAGCAGTATCTGCGGTGACACTCCGTTTCTCATTTACAATTTAGTTGAGCCGAGTACGGGTTACCCCGGATGTATCAGCGAACTCCCGCTGTCGTGAAGACTGTTCAATTTTTACCGTTGTTCACGTTCCGTGAACAAGCAAAATTAATGAACAAAGAGGATTTAACCGGTAATTTCGGTTTGAAAAATTCAAATTAGGTCAAGGTTTAATGGACCTATCTGCAAAAATTTAAACCGGTACTGCTTATCTTTGCAATGTTTCTTGAAACAAAAATAATATCGGCCAATAAACCGGCCATATATCTGCCTTTTTGGAATATAATTATTTTTATAAGTATCTTAATACCATGTATTTAGAGAAATATAATAACCGGACATACATCCGGCCAATTATCCGGCCAAAAAATGAAAAAGGCAGACTTTTATACTCATCCTCGTGAGATGGAACCCTTATTTCCTTCTCAAAATGAGAAATTGATGGATCTTGCGATGAATGTGCATCGAAAAGCTGCTGAGTTAGGGGGTTCGTTGCACAAAATCACCAGAGGAGCAGTTGCCGACCTGCTAAGGCACATAAACAGTTATTACTCAAACTTAATTGAGGGCCATCATACGCATCCCGCTGATGTAGAACGTGCAGTCCGAAAAGAATATGATGAGGATCCCAAAAAGCGAGCGCTTCAAAAATTAAGTGTGGCACACATTGAGGTACAAAAGAAAATTGAAAAGAAATTACAAGATGAACCGGGACTGGAAATTTCTTCTCCGGAATTTCTATGCTGGATTCATGACAGCTTTTACGAGTTGGTTCCTGAGAATTTCAGACGCATAAAGGATCCGGCTACAGGAGAGGAATTTTTGATGGAGCCCGGGAAACTTAGAGACCGGTTGGTTGAAGTTGGAAATCATTTGCCACCGCATCCTGAATCATTGAAAGCCTTCATGGATAGATTTAATGATGCATTTAACCCGGACAACTTACATGGCACTAAAAAGTTGATTGCTATTGCTTCAAGCCATCATCGGTTAGCATGGGTCCACCCTTTTATAGACGGGAATGGGAGGGTTGCAAGACTATTCACCCATGCTTTTATGAAGAAAGCTCAGATTGAGTCCCATGGATTATGGACTATTTCTCGCGGACTAGCCAGAGATAGTGAAGCGTATAAAAATATGTTAGCACATGCCGATAGCAGCCGGAAAGGAGATTATGATGGGCGAGGCAATCTTTCGGAGAAAACCTTGAATGAGTTCTGTTTCTATTTTCTGGAAACCTCTTTGGACCAGATCCAATTTATGAGTGAACTGCTTGATCCGGATAATCTCGTAAAACGTATCCATGGATATATTGACTTGAGAGCGCAAGGCATAGTAACCGGTGAAAAAGAGTTGAAAGAAGAGTCAAAGTATATCTTGACCGAAGTGATGCTACGTGGTGAAATTTCCCGTGGAGATGCCAAAAGGGTGACGGGCCTTCCTGAGCGTACGGCCCGAAGAATATTAAGTGCTCTGGAAGATGAGGAACTCGTTACATCCGAAAGTCACAGAAGTCCGGTCCGTTTCAGTATCCCTCCGAAAGTGGTTGGGTATTATTTTCCTGATTTATATCCGGAAGGGAGAATATAGTTTTTATTAAAAACTTTTTGTTATTCATCAGGCCCCAACCGATCCGTCAATTGCTGCACAATCTCCCGGGCGGCTTCAACATCCACTCCGGCTTTTTGGGCCAGCTTTTTTATGTCCGGTTTACGGCCTGCATTGATATCCGGCATAAGCAGCGGGAGCAGGTACTTGGCCGGTGAAAACATAACCCTCCAAGGGTTTCAAACTCTTGGAGGGCTATGTAAAACTCATCCCCAAAAGCAGGCATACGGATCCTCTTTCAACTCCTCTATAAACTCTTTAAGTGCATCTGTTTGAGGCAAGGGATCATACTTGTGCCAATTCATATCAGCCCGCTGCCAATAAATCTTCCAAACTCTTTGCCTTCTCACCCATTTGGTTTTGCTTATAGGAATCTTAACCTTTTCATCCGGGCTATTCCATCGAGGACGAATTTCAAAGATTTCAATACTTTGATCATCGATATCGATAGAGTAATCCAGATCTACTTGAGAACGAATCTCTTCCCGGGGTCTTTGTTCTTCGATAAAGGATGCTATCATGGGTTCCCACTTTCTTAGTTCTTCTTCTCTAAAAGCCATGGCGATGTAGTTTTTAAATTCCTCAAGACCAAAATGAAACATGTTCAAATTATTGTCAATAATAGGGATTTCTATGATCTTGTTTATCTGATGGGCCGGGATATCAAGCCCGACTACCGGTATCCTGAAGCAAAAGTTTTTATCTCGAATTCGGAGTCACTAAAGGAGGCCGTTTTGGACAGATGCCAACAGTTGAATATGGAAGTAATGGCAAAGGATGTAGAGCCTTTCCTTTTTAACACTTCTGAGGTTAAGAAAGTAGTTCATTTTGAAAGTGCTGTGCAGCAGAATGAGTTTTGAAATGAAACCCTTTCACCGGGGATACCCAAAGTTAGAATAGTAGTGGGTACAGCATAAACCAAAATGGCCTTTATATTTCATAAGGCAATTCAGAAGTACACTTATAAATCGATTAATGCTAATTGCAATACAAAGCTCTTTTCACTTTTTGATATTAACACCCGTTCTCACTATCCTTGGATGTGTTCAGGAAACAGGTATATATCGCTAAGACTACCGGCCTGCTGATAGTAGCAGCAACTCTTTTCTGCGTGCTATTCGGGCAGGGGACCCACCTTCATGATTTGGACATTCATATCAGCAGTCATTTAGATGTTCATGTTCACCTGCATGCCCATGAAAGCCATGACGAGCCAATGCAGGCCGATCAGAATGAAGAGGAAAATAATCACCGGCATGAGGTGAGTACAGCCTCTGATATTATTGGGACACTGACATCATCGTTTCAGGTGAGGCCGGTCATTGTGTCTTATGTAGTACCTTTTTCTGTGGATGTGGGTCCTGTCAATACTATAAATCCAATACTTCAACGATCTCCTACACTGTTTGACCTGCCGCCACCGAGGGCGGTTCCCAATCGATATCACCTGACCTCTTTTTCCCGGCGCGGCCCTCCTATATCTTAATTACTCCTTTTTAGGGACTTCCTTTCCTAACCATATCAAATAATTACAATTCAACCACCATGTCCAGGTATATCCAATGGACGCTATTGCTGGTATTATTTCCGGCTTTGGTCCATGCACAATCGAAATCTCTTTCACTTGACGAAGCCGTAGCGCTTTTTAAACAGAACAGCCTTCAAAAGGAATTGGCCGAATATGACCGGCTGCGCAAACAGGGAGAAGCGATCCGGTATAAGGCCTATCCCAATCCCGAAATCAGCGTGAACCGGGAGCAGTTGAATGCCGGAACCATAGATTACGAGGAAACAAGCTATATGCTTTCCCAGCCTATTGAATTGTTGGGGCAGCCTTTTTTACGCAGCAAAAGTTTTTCCAAATCGCAAAGGGCGGCTGAGTTACAATTCGAATACGAACGACTGCAGCTGGCAGGGCAGGTAAAATTCCTGTACGCCGAATACTGGCAGCTATCTAAAAAGCTCGAGGTTTATGACAGCGCTTTGGAAGTTATACGTAAAGCACGCTCGTCAGCCAAGGCACGTCAAGCCGAGGGTACTTTTTCGGGCCTGCAAGTGCAGCGCTTTAATGTAGAGCTTAGCCGGTACCGAAAACAACGCGATGAGGTACAGCTGAACCTTCAGCAGACAGGCAATAGGCTAGCCGGCTATTTGTTTTCGGGACAAGAGCCGGATACCGAAATAATACCTTCAGATAGCTTGACGGTTGATCCCATCAATGTGCAGGAGCAGGTACTGATTGAATATGCCCTTGCCAATAGGGCAGACCTGGAAGCATTAGAACAGATGGTTGATGTCTCAGATCTTCAGTACAAGGTTGAAAAGAGGGATCGCTTGCCCGATCTGAACGTTAATTTCGGTTATAAAAATCAGTCGGATGGCGCCGAGGGGTTTGTCATTGGCGGTTCAGTCAAGCTTCCCATCTTCAACCGGAACCGGGGTAATGTAACAATCACCAGGGCCCAATCGCGGTCGCAACAGACCGAATTGACTTTAAAGCAGCAAAGGGTACGCAACCGGGTCTCAACTGCCTACAATCGAGTTGAACTTGTGCTGGAGCAGTGGAAGTCGATGCAGGAGAACGGGATGGACCAATCGATGCTGGATGCGGCCCGTGCGGCCTACCGGCAGGGACGGTATTCGCTGGTTGAACTTCTCGATGCCACCCAGGCTTATGTCGATGGGCAGGCGATGATCTATGAGACCATAGCCGATTATAACCAGGCACTTTTTGAATTGGACGTACAGACAGCAGGACGAATTTCTAACTCTCAAAACAACTAAATACTATGAAACGCTTACTTCTTATTCTATCAATTACGGCAGGATTAATCACAATGGGTTGCAGCTCGGATGATTCCGGTCACACCCACGGTGAAGACACGCATAGCCATGATACCGAACAGCAAGCCGCCGGTGATATGAATGCTGATCACACGCATGAAGCCGGGGAGGGACATGAACACTCTGAGGCTGAGGAAGAGCATTCCCACTCGGGGGAAGAGGCACATACTCATGATGAGGAAACCTCCGGCACGATGCCGGCACGTGACGGGACCTATGATGAAGTCCGGAAAGGGGTCCGGTTGACGTTGTCCTATAACAGCGAAACCGCCTCATTCACGGGAACCATAGAAAATACCACCGAGGACGTCCTGCCGCAGGTTTCGGTTGGGATTGAATTATCAAATGGAACAGAACTTGGCCCTACGAGTCCGGTGGATCTTGCAGCCGGTGAGAGCCGGCCCGTTGAACTGGATGCCGGCGGGGAAACATTCGACCGCTGGAGCGCCCATTCCCAAATGGGAAGCAGCGGGCATAGCCATGGTGAAGATGGCGACCATGAACACTAGCACCCAGAGCGTTCAATGCTCTAACAAAAGGGAAGGCAGATAACACGGATACTATGAATCGTCTCGGTTACTTAACACCCACCCCGTCTTTCGCGCAATACCACGCGAAATCCACCCCTCCCGGGGAGGGGACTTTCGGGGTGCTAATTCTTGGAAAAATGGCTTGGTAAACGCCAGGTGCTTATACAAGTCCCCCCTTGGAGGGGCGGGGTGGGTTCCAAGGCTCATGACAGTATTTAATAAACTCAAAATACCTACAAACTATGAAACGCTTAATAATACTTTTATTCTCAATGGGGCTTTTGATTGCCGGATGCAGTTCCGGCGAGGAAGGCCACAGTCATGGCGAAGGTGCGGACCATAGCCATGAAGCACCGGCCGAACAAACCCAACAGGAACATTCGCATGGGGAAGGGGAAGATGAGCATCAGCACAGTCAGGAGGCCACTTCTCAAACCGGCAGTTCACAGCGGGAGGGAAGCGGGGCCGTGACCCAATGGACCGACGAGACCGAACTTTTTATGGAATACCCGGAAATCATCGTCGGCCGGCAAGCCACCTTTGCAGTTCATTTGACCCGTCTCTCCGATTTTACCCCCATTGCCAACTCTGAGGTGTACTTTACCTTTCGTTCTGATGATGGCACCGAGATATCGGCCCGGGAAACCGAAGTGCAGGTACCCGGTATTTATGGCCCCGATATTACCTTCCGGCAGGCCGGCCGTTATGATTTGACCATCGAAATTTACGGCATGGTTAATGATACCTTGCAGGTAAACGGGATTCCGGTATATAACTCAGCAAATGAGATACCTGATGTGCACGCCGAGGAGGATCCCAACCTGATTACTTTCTTAAAAGAACAGCAGTGGGATATTCCATTTGCTACCCAAGTGGTGCAACAGCGAACGCTTACGCAAACCATAGATGCCACCGGGGAAATTATGGCGGCGCAAAATAGCCAGGCTGTCGTCTCTGCTCCATTTTCGGGGATCATTCTGTCCAGCCAAAACGGTAACCTGCCGGTTATAGGACAGCAGTTGTCAAAAGGAACGTCCATGGCAGTCTTGAATCCTGCAATCCAATCAGGTGGCGGCGACAATTATGCCCAACAATTTATCAATGCCCAATCTGAGCTGGAGCTGGCCAAAGCCAATCTCGAGCGGTCCAAGCGGTTGTACGAAAAAGAGGCGATCCCGCAAACCGAACTCCAGAAGGCTCGTATCGAGTACCGCCAGGCATTAACGCGTTACCAGACGATTAATGAGGTAATACAGGTGGATACCACTACTATCGAAGGTTACGGGGAATCAGCTGAATCCTACCGATTTGAGCTCAAAGCCCCTATTAATGGTACGATCGTGGAATCTTTCGTCACACCGGGTATGCAGGTTGAGGCCGGCCAGCCATTATATCGCTTAGCCGATGCCTCAAAGGTTTGGCTTAAGGCTAATGTTCCTGCCGCCAGGCAGAGCCGCATTACCAATGCCGGTCAGGCAGCATTCCGGGTGCAGGGTGAAGATCGTCTTCATGAAATCAGTGAGCTGGGAGGAAGATTAATCAGCCGGGCCAACAGCGTCGATCCGCAAAGCCGTACGCTCTCCCTGATCTATGAGCTCGATAACACCCAAAACGGGTTTCCGCTGGGCATGTACTCTACGGTGCATATTAATACAGACACCAAAGAAAATGTGCTGGCGATTCCTCAATCTGCTTTGATCGAAGAGGAAGGGAATTATAATGTTTACGTGCATGTCTCCGGTGAATCCTTCCGGAAGCAGCGGGTGACGACCGGCATTGAAGACCGCGGTTGGGTTGAGATTACCTCCGGCCTGCAGGGCGGTGAGCATGTGGTGACCGAGAATGCCTACCAGGTTAAGCTGGCATCGCTCTCGTCTGAGGCACCCTCACACGGACACGCTCACTAACTTGAGAGGATTTCAAAAGAATCTTCTGTACCGCTATGTGAACTCATAAACTAGTTTAAAAAAATTTGAAAATATGTTAGACGCAATCATCAAAGGATCACTAAGGCACCGGCTGGTTGTCGTTGTGACTTCCATCGTTTTATTTTTTGCCGGCGCGTATGTAGTCATCAACATGCCCGTGGATGTATTTCCGGACCTGACGGCGCCAACCGTGACGGTGATGACCGAAGCGCACGGTATGGCTCCTGAGGAAGTGGAGCAGCTGGTTACCCTGCCCATTGAAACGGCTACCAACGGAGCCAGCGGGGTGCGTAGGGTGCGGTCGGCTGCCTCAAAGGGATTTTCTATTGTCTGGGTAGAATTCGAATGGGGCACCGACATTTACAAAGCACGACAAATTGTTAACGAAAAACTTTCGCTGGTCAGCAGCCGCCTGCCGGAAGAAGTGCCTCCCCCGGTGATGGCTCCCATTACCTCTATTATGGGGGAAATCATGCTGGTGAGCGTAGAAAGCGACCGGCATTCGGAGCTGGAAATACGAACAGCCGCCGACTGGGAAATCCGCCGGCGCCTGCTGGCTATTCCCGGTGTAGCGCAGGTCGTGCCTATCGGCGGCGGAATGAAGCAATATCAGGTCCGCGTAGATCCTAATAAACTCCATGCCTACAACGTGACCCTCGACCGGGTAATGGAGGCGGCCGAAACATCCAACCGGAACTTTTCGGG
>DATFJD010000180.1:0-7450 GCA_035269475.1 Halalkalibaculum sp. | reverse complement strand
TATTTACGCAGTTTCTTTATGGACAAGGATGTGGCCTCGGTCACGCCCACATCGCGGTTCTGTATACGTACGGTGTGTAAGCCTATCGACTTCTCTAAAGACGTAAATATCGTAGAGTATGGTGCCGGTGCCGGGGTTTTTTCAAAGCATGTGCTGGCCAAGATGACGCCGGATTCCAACCTCTATCTTTTTGAAACCAATGATATTCTCTATAAGAAACTTCTTGAGATAAAAGATCGGAGGGTTCATTTCTTTAGGAAGAGTGTTGAGTATGTGACGGAATTACTGGACCGGTCGCTGGTCGGCGATGTAGATTATATCATTTCAGGCATCCCTTTTTCATTTTTGGATGAGGATCAGAAAAAGTCCATTCTGGAGCAGAGCAAAATAATTCTGAAAGAGGGGGGAGGATTTTTGGCCTATCAAACCTCCGGACACCTAAAGGAGCCTCTGGAAAAAACATTTGGTAATGTTGAAACAGAATGGGAGTGGCGCAATATCCCGCCCATGACGGTGTATCGAGCGTTTAAATAGAATAGACATGACAAGTTTTTAAAAATTTGTCATGTCTATGATGTTGTCTGGCAAATAGTAAATAGGAAAAACCTGGTCAAAAACTGTAATCCGAGATATCAGTCCCGGACAATGTTTTTGGAAGGTAAGAATTACTCTTCTTCAGATGTAGCTTCTTCTGCTACCGGCTCTTCTTCTTTTTTAGGAGCTGGAGCTTCATTGGCTGCCTTCTGATTGTTATTATCAAACATGCGTCGGTCTTTCTCTTTAATACGTGCCGCTTTACCTCTTCTGTCGCGGAGGTAATAGAGCTTGGAACGCCGGACGTCTCCTTCTTTCATTACCTCAATCTGAGCAATAAAAGGAGAATACAGCGGAAATATTCGCTCGACCCCGATATTACCCGCTGATATTTTGCGGACGATAAAGGTCTGGTTGGGGCCGGTTCCCTTCCTGGAAATGACGACGCCCTGAAATTGCTGAATGCGTTCCTTGTCACCTTCGCGAACTCGGTAGTGTACGTTAACCGTATCTCCCGATTTGAACTCGGGGATATCGTCGTGTACAAGTGATTGTTCTGCTAGTTTTAACTTATCCATGGTTGTTTCCTCTGGCTAATGTTCTTTTCTAAATTTTTTAAATAATTCTGGTCGTACGTTTTTGGTTCGCTCAAGCGACTCTTTGAGCCGCCATTCTTCAACTTTTTTATGATCTCCTGATCTGAGCACATCCGGCACTTTCATCCCTTTGAACTCGGCAGGGCGCGTGTAAACCGGTCCTTCCAGCAGATCATTCTGGAAAGAGTCGCTTAGGGCACTTTCAGCGTCACCCAGTACGCCGGGCAGTAAGCGTACCATCGCATCAATCATGACCATAGCCGGCAGTTCGCCGCCTGATAGTACATAGTCACCAATGCTGAATTCCCGGGTAATCAGGGCATCTCGTACGCGCTGATCCACGCCTTTGTAGTGACCGCATAAAAACATCACATTGCCTTTGAGCGATAGCTCATTGGCATGCTGCTGTTCAAAAGGGACACCATCCGGTGCCGTGAAAATGATTTCATCATATTCCCGCTGCTCTTTCAACTGATTGATACAGGAGAATATCGGCTGGGGCGTAAGAACCATTCCGGCTCCCCCGCCATAAGGATAGTCATCTACCTTGTTGTGCTTGTCTTCCGAATAATCACGAAGATCATGAATGTGAATATCCACGATATCGCTTTTTCTGGCATTGCCCACAATACTGTGGCTCAGCGGACTTTCAAGCAGCTGCGGTACAGCCGATATTATGTCAATTCTCATCATGCTATAAATTGGTTAGTTGTTCCAAGTTCTGGCAATAAATGATACCTTGATCTTCATCGACTGATGATATGTATTCATCCACAAAGGGGATGAGCAGCTTCTCGCGGTTATCGGTTAACACCTCTAGAATTAGATGCGCCGGATTTTCGATTACACCGGTGATGATGCCAAAATTATTATTCTGGGCATTTTTCACTTCAAACTCAGTATAATCAACGGCCTCATCCTCATCAATAAGGGTTTCTGCCTTTTCACGCAGTACATAAACCGGACAGCTTTTAAGCTCTTCCGCCTTATTGCGATCTTTTACGTGCTCAAATTTTACAAAGAACGAAAGCCGGTTATTTTTTTCCTGAACCCGAAACGACTCAATCCGGGCGGGGACAAGGTCCCCCCTGGCATTTTGAATATGTGCCAGATCAATATCTTCAAAAAGTTGCGGAGCGTAAACCTCGGAGATGATTAAAACTTCTCCTTTAACTCCGTGCGACCGGGCGATATGCCCAATCATTATATACTGGTCTTCAATAGGTTCCAGCATGTTGCTCTAACAGGAGCCCAACACTATTTAAGTGGGGAACACCTCTATGTTAAACTGAAATTATCCTTCCTTTTTGTCTTCCCAGGCACGCTGTACGGTAACCCGGTCTTCCTCTTCCGGCACAAAGCCTTCAAGTTCATCTAAAGGAGTACTCTCAATATGCTCAATTGCTTCTTTTGCAAGCATATCGGTTGAAACCTGTTCCGCTTCAGATTTTGCTTCAGCCTTCTCTTCTTTCTCTTCCTCTTCGGCTTCCGCTTTTACTTCTTCCTGGGCTTCTTCGGTTTCTTCCTCTTCTTTAGCTTCTACCTCTTCAGCAGGCTCTTCTTCCGTCTCCTCAGCTTTGGCTTCTTCCGCTTCTGCTTCGACAGCTTCTTCTTTTTCTTCAGGCTCAACATCAGCCTCAGTCTCGGACTCGGCAGCTTTTTCTTCTTCAGCTTCCGGTTCAGCTTCAACTGTTTCGGTTGCCGCTTCCGTCTCTTCGGCTGCTTCTTCCTTCACCTCGGCTTCCGCTTCAGCTTTTGCTTCCTGCTCTTCCGCTTTCTCTTCTTCCTCTTCCTTGGCGGATGCGAGAGCTTCCTTCTTGGCTTTCTCTTTGGCAGCTTCCTCAGCTTTCTTCTTCAGCTGCTTCTGGAATTCTTTTTCTTCAGCTTCAAGCATAGCACGCTGACGCTCCTTGCGGCTTGGCTCTTTCTCTTCTTTGGCTTCGCGGGCTTCTCGCCATTCGGCCAGGGCCTCTTCAATCTCTTCTTCCGATTTGCCCCAGCGCATCAAGTGCATCTTATACATGATACCCTGCTTCTTGAATATAGAGCGAACGGTATCAGAGGGTTGTGCCCCTTGTTTGAGCCAGTGAATGGCACGTTCCTCATCGAGCTTGAGCTCATTTACGGCTGTAATATTATTGAAACGTCCGAGATCTTCAATGATTCGTCCGTCTCTTGGTGAGCGGCTGTCCGCTACCACTATATGGTGCAATGGTCGTTTACGACGACCTCTTCGCTGTAATCTTATTCGTAACAATTTATTTCTCCTATTTACTTATAATTTGCGTTGATTAATAGAGGAAGTTGTCGGAATCTTGCGCAAACTTTGGAATCTCCCGATTGGCTAAAAATCGTGAGCTCCATTCTATTTCAACACTAAGTTTCTATTATCCAAAGGGCATGTTTTTCATACCCTTCATCATCTTGCCCATCTTACCCATGCCTGAGAACTGCTTCATCATCTTCTTCATCTGGTTGAACTGCTTCATCAGATCGTTAATATCCCTAACCTTGGTACCGGAACCCTGGGCGATTCTGCGCCTGCGGGTGCCGTTAAGAATCTCGGGATTTCTTCGTTCTTCAGGTGTCATGGAATTAATAATTGCTTCAATGGGCTTGAAGGCATCTTCGTCAATTTCTTTGTCCTGCAGTGCTTTGCTGGCTCCCGGTATCATACCTACAAGGTCCGAGATATCGCCCATGCCTTTAATCTGCTGCAGCTGCTGCCTGAAATCTTCCAGGTCAAACTTGTCAGACTTAATTTTCTTCTGAAGCTTCTCAGCTTCCTGATGGTCGAATTCTTTCTGTGCCTTTTCAACCAAAGATACCACATCACCCATACCCAAAATGCGCTGGGCCATCCGGTCGGGATAGAAGGGCGAGAGTGCATCAAGTTTTTCACCGGTACTCACAAACTTTATCGGTTTCTCGACAACCGTTTTGATAGAGAGTGCTGCACCGCCGCGTGTATCACCGTCAAGTTTGGTGAGTACTACGCCGTCATAATTGATTCGTTCGTTAAATTCTTTTGCCGTATTGACGGCGTCCTGGCCCGTCATGGAGTCAACAACGAAGAGGGTTTCGTGGGGCTGAACAGCTTCTTTAATTTCAGCTACCTCGTTCATCATCTTCTCATCCACGTGCATGCGACCGGCCGTATCAATGATAACCGTATCGAGTGCGAGGCTTTTTGCCATGGATACTGCTTCCCTGGCAACCCGCACCGCATCTTTCTGTTCAATAGAATAGACCGGCGTGCTGATAGACTCGGCCAGCGTTTTCAGCTGGTTGATGGCTGCGGGACGGTAAACGTCGGCTGCAGCCAGAATCGGGTTCCGGTTGTTCTCCTCCTTCAGGTATTTAGCCAGCTTGGCAGAGAACGTGGTTTTACCTGAACCCTGCAAACCTGCTATCAGGATGACCGTCGGCGGGGTGTGGGCAACTTCAATATCCTCCCGCTCCTGACCGAAAATGGTCACCATCTCATCATAGACAATCTTGGTGAACTGCTGTCCGGGATTGACGGCGGTAAGCACATCTTCACCCATCGCCCGGTCTTTTACCTTATTCGTGAACTGCTTGGCAACTTCATAGTTCACATCGGCATCCAAAAGGGCGCGGCGTATTTCACGTACCGTCTCAGCAATGTTGACATCACTGATCTTGGCTTCGCCTTTCAGGCTTTGAAAGGCTTTCTCAAGTTTTGACGATAGATCTTCAAACATAAGTTAACGTATGCTTACAGGTATTCAATTTAGGTTTTGGACGTATGTCACAAAGTCCCGCAAAATAAGGACAAAAAAGGGTCTTATCAACAGAATAAAATCAAATAAATGGATCAAAGATTAAACGAATTGTATAGATGACTGGATTCTTTTTAAAACTCTATTATTGCGGACATGAGCGTGAACAATAAAACTTGCTTGAAACATCAATTTATAGAGCTAAAGGTGATTTTGAACAATGAACACGTTATGTTTTAGTTTATGCAATATACGTTTAAGTAAGTAAACGATTCTCCCAGTCGCTTACTTTGATAGTTAAAGAAGTCCATCATGCAGGCCATACACTATTCTATATTCTTTGCATTAGCAATAATCCTGTTTTCCTGCAGCGACAGCGGAACAGATACTAATCCCACCTTTTACAATGTTTCGGTATCGGTGGCTCCTGCCGGCGCCGGGACCATTACACCGGCGGCGGACAGTTCCTACGAAGCAGGCAGCACCATAAACCTGCAGGCCAACGCCAGCGACGGCTATCAATTTACCGGCTGGAGCGGAGGCCTGGACACCACTGCCAACCCCTTATCGCTCACCGTTGAACGTGATTATAATCTTACGGCTAACTTTACAATGGAGAATGAAAAACAATTCTATCTTCACGAAAATGGGATTACCATACGGTGTCCACTTGCAAGCCCAAGGGATAAAGGAATTGTTAATGGAACAGAATATTTAGCTGTTGACCGGACACTGTTGGAACAGAAAATAGCTAATAAGGAGGATTTATCAACCGTTTGCACTTCCCCTGTAAGTGATATGAGTGGTTTGTTTAAGTTTAAAGAGAATTTCGACCAAGACGTAAGCAATTGGGATGTGAGCAATGTAACGGACATGAGTGATATGTTTCACTTGGCTAAAAACTTTAATAGTGATATAAGCAGCTGGAATGTAAGCTCTGTAACCAATATGCACTATATGTTTAATAGGGCAGAAGTGTTCGATCAGGATCTCAGCAGTTGGGATGTAAGCAACGTGACAGATATGAGTGGCATGTTTCGTAGTGCTACTAATTTCAATGCAGATTTAAGTGGTTGGAACGTAAGCAAAGTAATCAACATGAGTGCGATGTTCTCTGTTGCTAGATCGTTCGAAAGTGATTTGAGTAGTTGGGATGTAAGCAATGTGACTGATATGAGTCATATGTTTAGTGTAGCTGAAAACTTTAATGGGGATCTAGGCAGCTGGGATGTGAGCAAGGTGACCGATATGGGGGCTATGTTTTTGGAAGCGAAAAGCTTTAATGGTGATCTCAGCGGTTGGGATGTAAGCAATGTAACCTCTATGAGTAGGATGTTTAAAAGTGCAGAAAACTTCAGTAAGGATCTCAACAACTGGGATGTTGGCAATGTCACTAATATGTATGGGATGTTTGAGGGAGCGAGAGTTTTCAATCAAGATTTAAGTAGCTGGGATGTAAGCAATGTAACCAATATGCGTAGGATGTTTCATTTCGCAAAAAAGTTTAACGGCGATATAAGCACTTGGGATGTAGGAAAAGTAACAACTATGCGCCTTATGTTTTTTGGTGCCTCAAGCTTTGATGGTAATCTCAGTAACTGGGACGTAAGTAATGTAACAAGCATGAATGCTATGTTTTTTGGTGCCTCAAGCTTTAATGGCGATATCAGCAATTGGGATGTAAGCAATGTAACCGATATGATTAACATGTTTAATGAAGCCACAAACTTTAAGGGTGATTTAGGCAGTTGGGATGTAAGCAGTGTTACCCAGATGTGGAGTATGTTTGAGGAGGCTTCAAACTTTAACAGTGACTTAAGCAGCTGGAACGTAAGTAATGTAACAGATATGCACAGAATGTTTTGGAGTGCTACAAGCTTTAATAGCAATTTGAACAACTGGAATGTAGGTAATGTAACTGATATGAGGAGTATGTTCGCTGGAGCTACCAGTTTTAATAGCGATTTAAACAACTGGGATGTAAGCAATGTTAAGGATATGAGCTGGATGTTTGGCCGTGATTGGGTTCTAGGAGGGGAAGTTACTGAGGAGGGTGCAACTAGCTTTAATGGGGATATCAGCAGTTGGGATGTAAGCAGTGTAATTGATATGACCGGTATGTTTTCTGATGCGGAAAATTTTAATCAAGATTTAACCGGCTGGTGTGTAAGTAATTTTGATGAAAAGCCAAGCAGTTTTTCAGAGGGAAGCGCACTTTCAGATGAACACCACCCTGTATGGGGTACCTGCCCACAATAAATAGTACGCCGGCCGCCAGCGCAACCGCCGGGTCGAAGTCATCATCTCCGATAAAGATGGCATTATTGACGAACGCGTTCAGTAAGAAAATACTGAGCATTTATCATTTTTTTCAGATAACGAGCCATTTTAATGTCACCACATTCAAACCGTATAAACCTGTTTCGATATTCGGAAATTCGGATTTCGAGTTTGCCTGGATTCGGATTTGAACCATTTCTTTTGTTATTTTCCGTCATCAAATAATCAAAGCAACAAACAGGATTGGATATATTCATGGCTGACCAACAAGGATACGGATTATTAAAGGGGAAAAAG
>DATFJD010000179.1:0-2631 GCA_035269475.1 Halalkalibaculum sp. | reverse complement strand
CAGTTTAACTTCTTCTTTTCCCCGGTTGATAATGATCTCTTTTCCCAAAGCCTGCCGCATGTGGTACAATATGTTACTAAGTGCATTTCGGGCACTTTTCTGATCTTTTTCGGGCCAAAAAAGTGGGAGCAGGCTATCTCTGCGCTTGAAACCCTGCGGGCGGGCCAGTAATAGATAAGAGAGCAAAGCAAGCCGTTTAGGGCCAGACAGAAACGAGTGTTCCAGCCGTTCATCATCGGTTAGCAGCTTAGGCGGGCCAAGAATATAGAGTTTTACCATCCTGAATGATGAGCTAATATTTCTCTTAGATGAAAATCTAAGAAACTTCTAACAGTAGACAAAGAAAGGATTTTATCTTAAAGCGTAATTGAACGTTGGCTAAGCACGTAATCAGAATTTTGATATTCAATAGGTCCAGTAATAAAACTTTTGAATCAAAATAGAAGACTTATGAGATACATTGAAAGTAGGCTTAGTAATCAAGTAACGCACCCAATTTCTAATCTTTTAAAAAGAGTTGTAACACCTCTGATCCTGTTGTTCATGCTGTTCTCCTTCACAGCTTGCGATTCGATATTCAGCAGCGATGACGAGGAGCCTGAAAGAACAGTTGCCTGGGAGCAGACTTTTAACCAGAATACAGAGGGCTGGATAACCAACGCCACTTCCGGTCAGCAGGGATGGTGCGGTTCTATCAGCCAATTTGCCTCAAATGAGGGGCCCGTTTCTTCCTTAGCCCAGTCAGGCTACGCAGCTGCCATGGGAGGGCCCTGCAACAGTTACTGGCAGGACCAGGGATTTCCAGCAAGTGCTCCCTATTCCCCGGCCGGTGGTTTTTCCTCAACCTGGCCGGAAAACGGTTTTGCCAATGAACTCGACATTTACCTGGACCCGCAATGGGAAGCCGGTAGCGGCTTTGGATTCTCAGTCTCGGCACTAAACCAGGATGGCAGTCACTTGAGCAGTGATTCTCATTCCGGCTATTTCGTTTTTCAGGTTTCTGCCGACAACAGCACCGGCTCCCTTCTGGTAGGCAGTTCAACGCAAACTGTTTTTACTTCGCCCCAGAACCTCGAATCCGGCAAGCATTTCACAGTAAACGAATCAGGATGGTACACCTTCCGTCATGAATTCTTCAATAGCGGCGGCAACCTATCCGTAGACTTGCAATTACTGAAAAACGGATCAGTGGTCTATGAAGAGAGATATAATACTTCTTTCTCCATTACGGAAGAAGTAGGCGGAAACGAGTATGCATGGTTCACTTTCATATCGGATGGATTAAACCTGCCAATTGATGAACATAAATTTCTGAAATAGAAGGTTTCAGGCATAAAAATTAATCACTAAAAACAATCCGCGGATCAATGACTAAAATATATAATCGTTTCTACAACAGAATATTTGGAGACCGTCCTGATACGGCGGCTCCACAGTTTGTGATTCTTCTTTTTATACTTTCAATAACAATATGGAATGCCAAACCGGCTCTGGCTCAGAGTGCCGGACATGAAAAACAGCAGCCCCGTAAAGCCCACACCGTTGAGGTGGTAAGCACGGGAATGAATTTCAAATTACCGGATAAAATCAAGTCCGGATGGATCACTTTCCGTTATAAAAACAGATCTGAGCTGACTCATTTTTTTGCCATAGAAAAAATGCCCGAGTTTGAGGGTGATCAAAAAAACGTGAAAGACAGCAAGGCTGAAGTTGTGCCTGCTTTTCAAAAGATTATGCACGCTATCAATGACGGCAAAGAAAAGCTGCCGCTCGGAGAACTCCCGGCATGGTACCAGGAAGTGAAATTTGTTGGCGGGCCGGGACTCATCGCTCCCGGCAAAACCGCAGTGAGCACGCTTCACCTCGAGCCGGGAACCTATGTAATCGAATGCTATGTAAAGTCACCTGATGGTATTTTTCATTCCACAAACGGAATGATCGAAGGACTTACAGTTACCGAAGAGTCTTCCAATTCGGGCGCGCCGAAACCGACTTTAGAGATGCGCCTCTCCAGCGAGAAAGGCATCTCCGTAGATGAAGACATAAGGCCGGGTGACCACACCATTGCTGTTCATTTTGAGGACCAGAAGGTACAGGAACACTTCCTCGGCTTTGACGTGCATCTTGCCAGGCTGAACAAGCATATGGATATTGATAAACTTGCCGCATGGATGGACTGGAGTAATCCGGACGGCCTCACTACACCCGCCCCGGCGAACTTTCTCGGGGGTACGCAGGAAATGCCCGGAGGAAACACTGCATACGTTCATATTGAGCTAAAACCCGGCAAGTATGCCTGGATCGCGGAAGTGCCTAATTCTGCTGAAAAAGATATGCTAAAAATATTTACGGTACCTCCCGGTATTAATTCTTCTGAAAGATTTTAGAATTCTAATAGCTTGGATAATCTCGATAAAGCGGATCCATAAATGGATCCGCTTTATCGTATACCTGTAAGTTAATACCTGCTCAACCGGCTTTGCTTGACTGATCGCTCTGACTTTCCTTAAGCTTTGGGTGGGATGTTATGATTCATTCGGAATAGATTTTCCGGATCCCATTTTTCCTTAAGGCTCTGAAGCTTTTCCCAATGCCGGCCGTAAGCAGATTCAGCCTTCTCTTTTCCTTCGT
>DATFJD010000178.1:0-5573 GCA_035269475.1 Halalkalibaculum sp. | reverse complement strand
CGCCTTCCTGGTATTCAAAACCATCAACAAGTACCACGGGCTGCGGGTCACTGAGGCAGAAGAGATTAACGGGCTTGACCTTAACGAGCACGGCACTACAGCCTATCCCGAGTTCTTTGGGGTAAATGATGCGCGCAGCATACTGGACCTTGACGACGAGCAGGAGATTGAACTCCTTAAACAGGGTAAGCTAAGCATTGACCTTGAAATGAAACCTTATTAGTAGATAGTAGAAGGTAATAAGTAGATAGTAGAAGGCAGAATTCAAGACTCGCTCTCAGATATGTCAGGTTTTTTGTACGGAGGTAATTTCTTTTCAAGGGAACATGCCTGCCCCGCAAACGGGAGCAGGCCTCCCATATAATAGCCCCCGGCTTCAGCCGGGGGGGTAAAGGATGTCCAAATCATGCCCAAGGCGCTGTTTATTCGCAGATCATAAGTGCCCCGCAGGGCAGGCAGCGTTGATGGAAAGGTTTATAGTTTAAAAGCTCAGCATGATTAACAGGAGTACGCCATTCATGTGCTTGATTCGATACAAGCAAATCAGTGGATAGGATATCGGTGCCCCATATGCGGGAGCCGAACTCCCTCAAAACCGTAAAAGATAGAAATGTCCGTGCCCTATATACGGGAGCAGAGCTCCCTCTGAACAGAGGTAATTTCTTTTCAAGGGAACATGCCTGCCCCGCAAACGGGGGCAGGGCTCCCTCTGAACGTAGGTTAACCCCGGGAAAACAGAACCGGATCAGCGAAGCTTCAAAACTTCGCGGATCTTATTATTTCCCATTCCATTAACGGCTCTTCCGATAGGCTTTCTTAATTGCTTCAATCCGGTCAGCCAGCTTCTGTTCACGTCCGATATCCCCGGGTTCGTACCAGCTTTTCGACTTCACATCATCCGGCAGGTACTGCTGTTCCACCCAGTGATGGTCATAAGAGTGCGGGTACCTATAATCATCCGAAGCATTCTTAACATTCAGATACCGTGCCTTCTTAGAGCTGGCCGTCTTATCCTGCAGATGCGTTGGAACGGGTCCTATACCGTTATTCTGAATTTCACTACGTACCGAAAATATAGCTCCCAGGCTGTTGCTTTTCGGAGCCAGCGAAAGATACACGCAGGCGTGCGAAAGAAAATAGAATCCCTCCGGCATTCCGCATTTCGTAAAAGCCTCATGAGCGGCGTTGATCACCGACAAGGCATGCGGATCCGCCATTCCCACATCCTCCGATGCCAGGATGAGCATTCGCCGGAATATAAAATTGGGGTCATCGCCCCCTTCCAGCATGGCAACCATCCAGTAAAGCGCCGCATCAGGATCAGAACCGCGCATAGACTTGATAAATGCCGATGCATAGTGATAGTGCTCGTCACCGGTACTGTCATAGCGCACGCTGCGTTTCTGGATGCACTCCCGGGCAATCTGCAGGTCGATATGGATCACCCCCTCCTCGTCCGGCTCACTGGAGAGCACCGCCACTTCCAGGGCATTGAGTGCATTGCGAATATCCCCGCCCGCAAAATCAGCCAGGTGCTTTTTGGCCTCCTGAGTCAGCTCAACATTTTTGTTGCCAAGGCCGCGCTCCTTATCCGCCAGGGCCCGGTCAATCATCGTCAGCACGTGGTCTACGGTGAGGTCGTACAGTTCAAAGAGCTGGCAGCGGGAAAGCAAGGGGCTCACCAGCGAGTAGAACGGGTTCTCCGTGGTAGCCCCGATAAGCGTAATCACTCCCGACTCAAGATGGGGCAGCAAAGCATCCTGCTGGGCTTTGTTCCAGCGGTGAATCTCATCCACAAACAAAATGGTTTTACGGCCGTTCATCTGCTGGATCTTCTCGGCCCGTTCCACCACCTGTCTCAAATCCTTGATGCCATCGAGTACCGCATTGAGGATTTCGAACTCGGCGTTGATTTCGCGCGATATCACATGGGCAAGCGTGGTTTTGCCGGAACTCGGGGGACCATAAAAGACGAGCGAACCGATCACCCCGCTTTCAATCATCCTGCGGAGCATCTTGCCTTCGCCTACAATGTGGTCCTGTCCCACAAATTCCTCCAGCGAACGAGGCCTCATCCGGGTAGCCAAAGGCTCATGGGGATTTACCGAATCCTGTTCTTTTTTAGATCCGCCGCCATAATTTTGTTCTTTTTCCTCAAATAAATCCATACCGGAATTTTGAATGCTTGATTTTTAATGTTTGGCGAAGGCATCCCTTCGGTAGAATGGCCTTCAACTACTGTTTTGCCATTCAACATTCAACACTCAAAATTAAGCATTATAAAGGAAGGTTATCATGCTTTTTCTTGGGAACGCTGTCAACCTTGTTTTCACTGATCTCAAGTGCCTTTATCAGTTTTTCGCGGGTCTCTTCAGGCAGAATCACGTTGTCTATAAAACCGCGGGCGGCCGCCTTATAGGGATGCGCAAACTGTTCCTTGTAGTATTCAACCAGTTCCTCCTCTTTGGCTTGCGGATCGTCTGCCGCATCAATCTCTTTTCGGAATATAATTTCAACGGCACCTTTGGGTCCCATCACCGCAATTTCAGCAGTGGGCCAGGCTACGTTATAATCGGCACGTATATGCTTGGAGTTCATCACGTCATATGCTCCGCCGTAGGCCTTCCGGGTAATGACGGTCATCTTAGGAACCGTTGCCTCGCAAAATGCATAGAGCAGCTTGGCCCCGTGCTTGATGATGCCTCCCCACTCCTGATCCGTTCCGGGCAGGAAGCCGGGCACATCTTCAAAAACTACCAGCGGAATATTATAGGCATCGCAAAAGCGTACGAAACGGGCGCCTTTCAGTGAAGCATCGATGTCGAGCACGCCGGCCAGTGATAACGGCTGGTTGGCGACCACCCCAACGCTTCGTCCGTCGATATGCGCAAAGCCTACAACAATATTATCGGCATAGTGCTCGTGCACTTCCATAAAAGAGTCTTTGTCCACAATTCCCTCAATGACATCCTTGATATCATAGGGCTTGTTAGGATTGGCCGGTACGAGGTCGGGCAGTTTCTCCGCTTTCGAGGAATCCGGCTTCCGTGATTTCTGGCGCGGCGGTTTTTCCTCGCAGTTCTGCGGGATATAGTTGAACATCTTTCGGATCTCCCGCAGGCAGATGGCGTCGTTCTCTTCGGCAAAATGGGCCACACCCGACTTGGTGCTGTGTGCGCTGGCACCGCCCAGCTCTTCGGAGGTCACTTCTTCGTGCGTCACTGTTTTAACCACGTTCGGACCGGTTACGAACATGTAGCTGGTATTTTTAACCATAAAGATGAAGTCGGTAAGTGCGGGGCTGTAAACCGCGCCGCCGGCACAAGGACCCATCACGGCTGAGAGCTGAGGCACCACGCCCGATGCCATGCTGTTTCTCCAAAATACCTCGGCATAACCGCCCAAAGAGGATACCCCTTCTTGTATGCGCGCGCCGCCGGAATCATTGAGCCCGATGATCGGCACGCCGTTTTTCATGGCAAGATCCATCACTTTGCAAATTTTCTCCGCATGCGTTTCCGACAGAGAGCCTCCGAAAACCGTAAAATCCTGGCTGAAAACATATACCGGGCGGCCGTGAATTTTCCCATGTCCGGTAACCACCCCGTCACCCGGGAACTTCTTCTTTTCCAGTCCGAAATCGGTACTTCGGTGGGTTACAAATTCATCAAGTTCCTCAAAGCTGTCGTTATCGAGAAGCAGGTCAATACGCTCGCGGGCCGTCAGCTTGCCCTTGTCGTGCTGTTTCTTTATCCGCTTCTCTCCTCCACCTTTTTTCGCTTCTTGTCTCTTCTTCTTTAGCTCTTCAATCTTTTCTTCCTTGCTCATTTAACAGCTCTTCTTTAAGGTTAAATATGGTTTGAGAATCGTACCCGGATCGTTTTAGGTCAAAATAGGTGTTTGCAAGCCGAATTCCCGGAATGGTTGCATCAATTTATTTCATTTAGATTCGGCATTTTCGATAAAGTAGTTATGAAGGCGATCGGTAAAATCCACAGCTTCTTCCGAATACATATCGATCATATTTCGTTTGAATACCTCCTTTTCTATAAAGCGGCTGGCGTCACGCCATCCCTTCTTCGAGGCAATCGTTTCCATAGCCTCATCATAGGCTCTTTCGGAACCGCCGAATATATTCTCTACAAAATAACTCTGCTTGTCTTCAAGTGCACTCCTTAAGCGGGATATATCTTCTTCGGTCGGCTCCTTTTCCATCGACAGATCAAAAATCGGTTCCTCATCATACTCCTCAAACTCTTCATTGTAGCTGCTCTCCGCTTCCTGATCAGCAATCTCTTGCAGCTCTTCCGTGCTCATAAAACGCTGCCACATCGGGGTCTCCTGCTTCTCACCCGCCTTGATTTCGATCTCTCTTTCCTCTTCATCGTTATCCGGACTTTCACCTTCAGAGGCAAGGGGTTCCTCATCAGCAGCCTCTTCCGGCTCCTCTTCCGGGGGCTCTTCCAAATCCGTAGCCTCTTCGGCCCCTGTCTCATCCACCTCTTCAAATTCGCGGTTCATTTCGCCCGCATGCTCCGGCTCTTCCTCGTAGGCGGTTTCTTCTTCATATTCGTACTCGTCTTCAAAAGCCGGTGCTTCCTCCTCTGAATCTTCTACAAAAATGTTATTGAGAGATGCCTCCTCATGCTCAACTTCCATGTCGCTCTCCCTGGATTTGTTTGTCAGAGGGATAGGCTGATCAACATCCTCTTCTCCGGTTTGCTCAGATTCTTCAACTCGCTCTTCTTCCGCTTCGGAGTCTGATATCGTATCCGTATCACTAAGTGAGCCGGTCTTTGCATCAGTGCCTGTGTCTTCTCCATTCACCGGTTTATCCTGGGAATCGTCTTTGTGATTATCTTCTTTCTTTCCTTCTTCATCTTCCTTCTCTCCTGATTCTTGCCCGGCCTGTTCCGGTTGTTCCTCATCATTGTCGGAAGCCTCTTCATCATTCTTTACTTCTGAAGAGCCGTTGTCTTTGGATTCGGAATCAGAACTCCCGAATAAGTCAGACTGATCTTCTTCAAAGCCCTCCATATTCAGTGATTCTGGAGAGGATAGAGTTTCAATAAGCACCGCCCGGTTCACGGGCTTCTCCATAAAGTCAAACTTACGGGCAATGCGGGGCATCTTTTTATCTTCAAAGAAGAGTCGCAGCAGGCTGCTGTCAATCTGCTCGTTCAGCAGTTTAAAAAGCGGTTCCAGCATCTGGGCCCAGTTCAGCGGGGTATAGCGAGAAGTAACTTTCTCGTCCGCTTTTTTAATGATTTCGGCACAGCGTTCCCTGCTTAAGGTTTCCAGGCCTTTTTTCTCCATATAGCGCGGCAGCAGCTTGGCAAAATGGCGGTAGACCACCAGGTTTTTCAGTCGGTCTTGAAGTTCATTTCGGTTTAGCTCCTCCTCCGCGCCATAGATAGCCTGGGGAATATTTTTTCTCGGCTCAACCAGCATTTCAAGAACATCCGCAACGGCTGTTTCAATAACCGTCCGGGCATAACTGGCAGGCAGCCAGGCTTCATTGCGTATGGCAATGATGAATTGTTTCCAGACCTCTTGTACCTCCGGAGACTGCA
>DATFJD010000177.1:0-2753 GCA_035269475.1 Halalkalibaculum sp. | reverse complement strand
GGCCTCCTTTCCCTGGTAATCTATGGGGATAGAGTTAACTTCCACATCCCGTATTTCACCGTTCAAGCAGATAATCTTATGGTCATGCCCTTTCTCAACGGGTTTACCCTGTTCAATTTTTTCTTTTCGTTCTTTTACCTCCTTAAGGTAGTCAGGATGGCTGAAGTCCATTACCGACTTCCCAATTAACTCATCCCGGCTATTGGCACCGTACAGGCGAGCGCCGGCTTCATTGATAAATACAATCTTTCCATCAATCGTTACCTGAACAGGCTGCGGATTATCCTCAACCAGGTGCTGCCATTTTTGCTCGCTCTTCTTTAAGTCTTCCTTGGCCTTCTTTGAAGCGGTTATATCTTCAGCGATGCCGAATACGCCAACGATTTCATCAAAAACTTTCATGGGGAAGTTGTTCACCCTCAGATCCCTGATATCCCCGGATTTCGTTTTAATTTTTATCTCATACTCCTGTACCTCTCCTTCGGCAGCGGCTTCAAAATGTTCAACCGTCCTCTCAAGGTCCTCTTCTACGATGATCGGAGCAAAATTCATGCTAAGGAGTTCGCTTTCCGGGTAACCGGTAACCTCTTCTGCCTTCTTATTGGCACCCATGAAATTGCCTTCCAGGTCAAAGTAGTACACCGGGTGTGGATTGTGTTTAAAAAGTGACATAAACCGCTGCTGCGTAATCCTAAGCTCTCGCTCCCGCTGTTTCGTTTCCGTGATATCCTTTAATACCGTCTGAGCAGCATTAACTCCCTTATAGACAATGGGAACGGTGTGTATCTCCACATCCTTCTTCTCACCTTTAAGGGTTAAAAAGGTCTGTTCGTATGATTTAATTATTTCACCCTTTTTAACCTTGCGAATAAGTTTTTCAATGGTCTTTTTATTTTCATCAGGAACAAAATCGAGCACCGACTTGCCCAAAACTTCTTCCCTGCTATCCGCACCATAAAGTTTCAGTGCCGCACGATTTACGAAGTTTATTACGCCCTCTATACTGATAATTACCGGCAGTGGGTTGTTGTTTACCAGCTGATGCCACCGCTGTTCGCTCTCCTCCAATCTTCTCTTAGCGTCAAGCCTTTCCGTGATATCCCATACAAATCCTGCCAAAAAAGTGGTGCCGTTTTTTTCAAATGAAGCTGCGTTTGCTTCCAGGTCTATAAGGGTTCCGTCTTTTGTTCTATGCTGTGTCCTGAACTTTATTCCTCCTTCTTTTCGAACCTTTTCAACAAAATTCTCCTGATACTCTTTAGTCATTCCCACCCTGAGATCAGTCAGTTTCATTGAGAGCAGTTCCTCCCGGCTGTATCCCACCATATCACAATAAGCCGGATTCACGTCATGAATATTAGCATGTTCATCAACCAGAATATACCCTTCCTTTAAAGATGATATAATTCTGCGGTTCTGTTCCACTTCCTCTCTTAACCTGTTATCTGCTGCATCCTTGAAAGAGGTGAGTTCGGCCAGGTAGTGAGAACCCTCGCCTTTATCACTGATTAGCGAAAGACTCAGAATAGCGTTCTTCTTTTGGTTTTTCCCGCTGGAAATTACTGTAGTGTGTTTTTTCTTTTCAGCCAGGCTACCAATCTCTTTTAAACTATCAGAGATTACGCTTATAGGATTACCTACCAGTTCACATGTTCCAAGACCGCATAGTTCACAAAATCTATGATTAACCCACTCTACCTCACCCTTCCCGGAAAGAATAGCAACACCGTGCCGTGACTTTTTACAAGCGTCTAAAAACAGTTCCGCTTTTAATTCATCCATTTAATAATGACCTTTGGAATTCTTAAAATGGTTCTGGCTATAAAATTTTGATGATATTTTTTTTAAGAGCTTATATTCCCAAGGTATATAAACTGTCTAAAGTATAAGCATTTTCTGATTTACAGGTTAATGTTATCTTATTCAACCTCAAACTGCAACGGCCTGCTTGAATTCCGCTTTACTACTGTTTTACCAATGAATTACTGAACATCCCTATAATGTCAAAATATTCAATAGCGTTAATTAGCCTGATCGTTTTGGTAAATGCCGCCAAGGTATCGGCACAACCTCAGGCATTTGAGACAATATCAGCAGGAGCCTTCTTGGGATATGCTGCTACAGGTAATGAGCTCATGGATAGATGGGATCCAAAACCCGGCCTGCAGCTCAGCTTGCAGACTCCTTTCTACGCCGGCCATCTCGAAACCGGCATACGATATACGCAATTCACCAATTCACCCGGGTTCCCGGGCTATTCTGACTTTCAATCAACCTTTGTCTACCTGGGATGGGGATACGATTTTGCCTTAACCGATAAATTAAGAGTGGGGCCCTTGCTGAGATTCGGTACTACTTTTTTCAACTATGATGAAGCAAAACTTTACACAAGGCCTGATGTTAACTGGGTTTATGATTTCGATACCAATGAGAGTGAATTCGCCTATGAGCTGATTTTTCGAAGCATGTACCGCTTATCCGAGAATTTCAGCGCATATGCAGAATTTACAAACAACCGCACACTTACATACCACCCTATCAGGCTTAATTACCTTTCTGCGGGTATCATCTATACCTTTAATTCTCCAGGCTGGTTAAAGAAGGTGCTAGAATGAGGCTAACCCTGCTCATATTAGTTTTACTGGCAGCTCCTTTGCTACTGTTCAGTCAGCCAAACTCAGGTCAGGAACCTGACTCCCTGAATGATGCTACTGCCCTTCGTCCGGCTGACCTTGTCTCCGGAAAAGCAGGCT
>DATFJD010000176.1:0-10921 GCA_035269475.1 Halalkalibaculum sp. | reverse complement strand
TTCATAACAGTTGCCACATTCTGATCGGTTGATAAAGAAATGAGAGCATGAAGATGATCAAGCCAGCTATTTATATTGATGAGATGTATGTTCTTACCGGGAGCATACTCCCGAACATGGCAGCACAAAGCATCTTTGTTGGCTTTACTCATCAAAGGCTTTCTGTCCTTCACAGACCAAACCGCATGAATAACCAGCCGGGTATAAGGCATTACATACTTGGTAAAGTGGTTCTTGGGTATAACTGTTAGACCGATATACCGGGTATTCCTTACAACCTGAAGTGTAAATAACTATTTACTTCATGTTTTGAGATTAGACCCCGGTAACAAAAAGTTGAAGTAAAACTATAAGAACTTCAGAGAAACAGGAAATTGTACTTTCGAAAAGTACTCCAACATTAAAAAAATGGCTGACCATAAGCTAGAGCTACTACTTCCAACAGTGGCCCTGGCTCAGGCCAGGGTAAGATAAATGCCCCAATCCTATCAGGGCTTAAGCCCTTCCTAACCCCTGAACGGTTACAAGTAGATCCATGTTCACACAAGAGGCTTGTAATCAAGCCTTGCGAGTACATTTTGCCCAAATTCTTATCCCCATATTCTCTTCCAAAATTCGTATATTAACCTGTTTATTCGAATGTTAAGTTAATTCCTGAATGGCCCAAAAAGAAGCAGTTTCCAAGCAAGAAAAAAACGGCAGCCCCGATACTCAAGATCGTCCTATAATTGTCAAGGGTGCACGCGTCCACAACTTGAAAAATATTGACGTTGAAATTCCCCGAAACAAAATGACCGTCATTACCGGTGTTTCAGGCTCGGGCAAATCCAGCCTGGCTTTTGACACCATTTATGCCGAAGGACAGCGCCGTTATGTGGAAAGCCTCTCCAGCTACGCACGGCAGTTTCTTGAACGCATGGATAAACCCGATGTTGATTTCATGCAGGGCATTTCACCCGCTATGGCTATTCAGCAAAAGACCACCTCAACAAATCCCCGGTCTACGGTTGGCACCACCACGGAAATTTATGACTACATGCGGCTGCTGTACGCCAGAATCGGCCATACCATTTCTCCGAAATCAGGAAGAGAGGTCGGAAAAGATACTACCAAAACCGTCATTGAACGGCTGTTTGACGAATATGAAGAAGGCACCAAATTTTATGTGCTTTTCCCTATTCCACACCATGAAGAAAAAAAGCTGCCTGACGAGCTTAAGGTGCTTAAGGAGAAAGGCTTTACGCGCCTCCTTAAAATGGAGAATGAAGAGATACTGGATATGACCACAGAGGATGTGGATCCAAAAAAAATTGATTCCGGCGATTATCGCGTACTGGTTGACCGCCTTGCGGTGAAAACCGACGAGGATACCCGCGGGCGCATTGCAGGCTCTTTGGAAACCGCATTCCAGGAAGGTCACGGACGCTGCTCTCTTAAAATCAGAAAGGGGGAAGAACTTCCTTTCAGCGAGCGCTTTGAAATGGACGGTATGGAGTTTGAAGAACCTTCACCGCAAATGTTCTCTTTCAACAACCCTTACGGAGCCTGCGATACCTGCGAGGGTTTCGGACAGGTTTCCGGCATTGATGAAGACCTGGTAATTCCTGACCCCGGGAAAACCATCCGGGACGGAGCCATTGCACCATTCAGCGGACAAAAGTTCAGCAAAAACCTGCGCGATCTCATTAAGGTTGCTGCACGTTACAGCCTTCCCATAGATACCCCCTATAGCGATCTCTCAAAAGAGGTGAAGAAGATTCTCTGGGAGGGAAAAGATGAATATGTGGGCCTCAGGCCCTTTTTTGAGGATATTAAAAGCCAGTCTTATAAAGTACACATGCGCGTATTTTATTCCCGGTATCGCGGATACAGCCGGTGCCCCGACTGCGAAGGATACAGGGTGAGAAAGGATGCGCTCTATGTAAAAGTAAACGGCAAGCACATCGGGGAAGTCGGTGAAATGACTATCGGCCACGCCCGTGAATTCTTTGAACATCTTGAACTGACGGAATTTGAGAAAGAAGTTGCCGACCAGGTGCTTTATGAAATCCGAAAGCGCCTGAAGTACCTCGACGAGGTGGGGCTTGAGTACCTCACACTGAATCGTCTGGCCAATACCCTGAGCGGCGGCGAATCCCAGCGCATCAGCCTGGCAAATTCACTCGGCAGCTCGCTGATCGGCAGCCTGTATGTACTGGATGAACCTACCATTGGCCTTCACCCGCGAGATAATGACCGCCTGATAAATATCCTGAAATCACTCAGGGATATAGGCAACACGGTACTGGTGGTTGAACACGACCCCGAAATGATAAAGTCTGCCGATAATATCATAGATATCGGCCCGTTCGCCGGCATCCACGGCGGAGAAGTTAATTTTACCGGTTCATATGATGACCTGCTTGAATCAAAAACGCTGACGGGTAAGTACCTGAGCGGAAGAAAAGAAATCCCGGTTCCTGAAAAGCGCAGAAAAGGAAATGATAAGGTCATTACCCTTGAGGGAGCTACCGAACACAACCTGAAAAGCCTGAACGTGGACTTCCCGCTGGGGAAACTCATATGCGTGACCGGCGTCAGCGGTTCCGGGAAATCCACGCTGGTACATGACACCCTTTACGCGGGCATTCAGAAAAGAATGGGTACATATAATGATAAGGTGGGACGCCACAGAGCCCTATCGGGCCTGAATAACATAGACTCGGTTGAAATGGTCGACCAGTCACCGATTGGAAGATCATCGCGCTCAAATCCCGCTACCTATACCAAGGCTTTTGACGGTATTCGTGACCTTTTTGCTAATACCCGGCAATCTAAAATAATGGGCTATGAAGTAGGTCATTTCTCCTTTAACGTACCCGGCGGGCGCTGTGAAAATTGCCAGGGCGAAGGCATCCAGAAAATTGAGATGCAGTTTATGGCCGACATCGAGCTTACCTGTGAAGAGTGCGGCGGCAAGCGTTACCGAAAAGATGTACTGCAGGTAAAATACCGGGGCAAAAACATTCATGACGTGCTAGAAATGTCAGTCTCTGAAGCCATTGAATTTTTCGTAGACGAAAGCTCTATCACCAACCGGCTGCAGCCCATGGAAGATGTTGGGCTGGGCTACCTGAAGCTGGGCCAAAGTGCCACTACGCTTTCAGGTGGTGAAGCGCAGCGCGTAAAACTGGCCAAATTTCTCTCCAAGTCTGCCGGTGACCACACGCTATATTTCTTTGACGAACCGACCACCGGCCTGCACTTCGAAGACATCGCCAAGCTGCTGGATTCCTTTAATGAGCTGGTAAACAATGGCCATACGGTGATCATTATTGAGCATAACCTCGATGTGATCAAATGCGCCGACCATATAATTGATATCGGTCCGGAAGGCGGGTTCGCAGGCGGACAAATTGTCGGCGAGGGGACTCCGGAAGAGATCACAGATATTGAAAAAAGCTATACCGGTAAGTATCTGAAGGAGGTTCTTTAAAACGATAGCTGAAATTCAAGCTCCTTTTCCCGGAAATCTAAAAAAGGAGATATGCCGGGGACTATTCAATTCGAATCCGCCGGATGACATTGTTTAACCGATCGGTTACATAGAGCACCGATCCGCCGTTCCTGCTGATTACCAAATGATAAGGCTCATTAAACCGGGCCTCGGTGCCACTGCCATTCACAAAACCCGCCGTATCCGTACCCGCAATCGTAGTGACCATGCCGTTTTTAATCATGCGAATGCTATGATTTTCAGAATCAGCGACATAGACGGTACCTCTGCTGTCTATGGTTATGCCCAGCGGCTGGTTAAATCGTGCCTCTTCTGCCGGCCCGTCCCTGAACCCCTGAATACCGTCTCCGGCAAAATTGCTGACAAAACCCGTACTTAAGTCAATTTTTCTGATCCTGTGATTCAGCAAATCAGAAATATACAATTCCGTTTCATCGCTGTTCAATGCCAGACTGACCGGGCGATAGAACAGTGCCTGCGGCCCCGGACCGTTTCGGTATCCCCGGGCCCTGATGCCTGCCAGTGTAGATACTTTGCCCCCGGGCTGCACCACCCTTATTTTATTATTGAAAGCATCCGCGACATAAAGAGTCAGGTCAGATTGCTTAATCGCAATGTCGGCCGGCACGTTAAACGTTGCTTCCAGCTTATCCCCATCCTCATCCCCTATAAAACCGCTACCGGCAAACCGTGATACTTCCCCGGAAGGGCTGACCGCGTGGATCAAATTGTTGAATGAGCCTGCTACATACAGCGTACCGTTAATACCCAGCGCCAGGCCCATCGGATTGCTGGTAAAACCGGACGCAAAGGTGGATACGGTTTGTCCCCTGTAAACTTTCCGTATAACTGAGTTCTGAAAATCGGCTACCAGGGCGCTGCCAACCTCATTAACTTCTACCCCCCATGGCTCATTAAAACGAGCTTCTTCCTGGGCCCCGTCTACATTTCCCTCAATTCCACTTCCTGCTTCCGTGGTAACCGTAACGGTTAAAAGATAGTTGAAAACAGGTCCCGTTACCGTCTGATTGCCTATGCTAACAGTTACCGGGCCGGTTTCTGTACTTTTAGGAACCAAGACTTCAATTTTATCCTCCTCGGTACCTATCACTTCCGCTTCAACACCATTAAAAGCGACACTCAGCTGTTCTTCAAGAACCTCAAAACGATCCCCACGAATCGCAACGGTAGTTCCGAAAGTGCCACTGTCGGGTTCAACAGACCGGATGACCGGCATCTGCTCGTCGGTCAAATTTGTAGGCAGATCTGATTGATCACAGGCATTCCATAATGCTGATATCATTAATAAAGCCGCTATGAATATCCTGTTTTGCATCAAATGGTATTTAAAATCGTATTAGGCGGTATCTTCAATCGATGAATGGTGTAAATAATTCCGGCAGATAAATAAAGTAATAAAAGAGGTCCATTAGTTCTAACTATTAAAACCGTCAAGCCCATAATAATCTTATACTTGGGAGCCAAAACCAACCTTATCTATTCTAAGTGCCATTATTAGATACCCAGTCTGTTTTATTCAGCAATATGATTACCTGTATCAGGCCAAGCTATTTTATTTTTCATAATATTAATTTTATTTAATCAAGCCTATTTTTTGTAACATCCCTTTACTGATTCATCTTTATACAAAGTATTATCTATCATTCTTAAATCTAATAAACCTATTATGAAGAAACTATTAGCTCTGATCTGTGTAATCGGCCTTATAACTGCAGCCGGTGTTGATACAGTAAAAGCCCAGTCGCCTATTAATTTCGGCTTACGGGCAGGCTTGAATTTCGCAAACTTCAATGATTTGGAAGGCGACAAACCGGATTCCAGGACGGGAATCATGGTCGGCGGTTATTTAAACTTCAAGGTTCCTATGAGCCCTGTTTCCATTCAGCCGGAAGTTTTATACACCCAAAAAGGTGCGGAAGATAGCGGAGTAACTATTAAACTGGATTATCTTGAAATTCCTGTTCTTGCCAAATTCAGTTTCGCTCCCGGACCTGCTACTCCTCATGTTTATTTCGGCCCATATGTAGGATTCGTCCTAAACAGTGAAGCCTCAGGAGGAGGAGCGAGTGTCGATCTTGACAATACTCAAACAGACTTTGGCGGAATTGTAGGAGCCGGCCTGGATATTAATTTAGGTCTTACCGAACTTAATGCCGGTGTTCGATATGGTTTCGGACTAACCGATGCGTTTGACGGAGGACAAGGTAAAAACGGTGTCTTATCCATCGTCGCAGGTATTGCTTTATAGGCTGACTCACAGTCCGTACTCTTTTGGACTAACCAAGAGGCAATCCGATTCGGATTGCCTCTTTTTTATTTTAAGGGTATCCTTATTAAAAAGAATTTCATTATCTAATCGCTTTGTATGAAAAAACACATCACTACTGCCGCTTCCGTTGTCTTCCTGTTATTCATGGCAGCTTCCCTGATTTCCTGTACCGAGGAATCAAGACCGGCCGTGCCCGACACTGACTCTCAAGATAAACTGCTGGTATTTACCAAAACCGAAGGCTACCGGCATGCGTCCATCCCCGATGGCGTAGATGCCCTAAAAGCAATCGCGGCTGAAAAGGGATGGGGCATTTACCACACTGAAGAAGCGCCGATTTTTAACCCGGATTCACTCAGTACCTATAGAGCTGTTATTTTTCTGAGTACAACCGGAGACATACTGAACGAAACCCAGCAGGAAGCTTTTAAAGGCTTTATTCAAAACGGCGGCGGATTTGCGGGCATTCACGCCGCAACCGATACCGAATATGAATGGCCCTGGTACGGAAACATGGTGGGAGCCTATTTCGAAAGCCACCCGCAGATACAGGAAGCCCGGCTGGAAGTGATAGATCGGAACCACCCATCGACTGATTTCCTCCCTGAAGAGTGGATCCGAACGGACGAATGGTACAATTTTATGGATATTAAACCGGACATTAATGTGTTGATCAACCTGGATGAAAGCAGCTATGAGGGAGGAAACAATGGCGAGAACCACCCCATAGCATGGTATCATGAATTTGAGGGCGGACGCATTTTTTATACCGGCGGCGGACACACCTCCGAAAGTTTCAGCAGCGAACCGTTTCTAAATCATGTGACCGGCGGAATTGAATATGTCTTGCAAAACCCTGAGAATTAAGGTCGTAATTTAGATAGAAAATAAGAATTCTGTTTTTTAGCCAGAGGGGTAAACTCAACCCGTAAAAATCAAAACCAGCTTTAATAAAGTACCTGGGGCTAAGCAATTTGGCTTCGCCCAATATCTGCAAGATAGGCAACAGCCAAGCTGAGAATTCCCCCAATAACGGCCATAAATCCAAGTCTCCAAGCATGTCCCCATATTGTAATTTCAAATAATGTACCTGCAGAAACTGTTGTTATAAAGAGATAGAGAATGACTGTTGATACCATAAAGGCCAGAAATGAAGTAGTAAATCGCTTAGATAACTCAGGCCAATGTATTGATCGCAATGTTGTAAAAATTGCTATTATAAGAACGGCATAAGGAATATAAATGACAGGTCCGGTATTAGTAAGTTCCGTTGTCATGATCAATGCGGCACCGCCAAGTATTCCTATAGCAAGTGCAACCGGGACAGGCTTTTTAGCACTCTCGAAGTCAGTCACATCTTCCATATTTTAGCTTTTAAGTATTAAATAACAATTACTAATCTATATATTGGTTCCTGTTTTTCAAAGTTTCTGCTATTTCATCTTTAGATGGATATAAAGTAATAGTTGGTATAACCTTTAATTATCCGGACAATTTTTAGTACGTTTATCTAGTGTTTTATTTTAGCCAATTCTTATGCTCCGAAAACTAATACTTTTAAACTGGTCCTCTTTCCTGTCGCGGCTGTCGAAGTTCCAGACGGTATTAGTTATCGGTTATATCATCTTTCTGCTGATATTATTTTCCAACCTCCTCGGTAGCGCACTGGTCATTGTACTGTTTGATAAAAATCCCATGGTGCTTAAAGAGCTGCCCTGGCTGACCCCGCAGATACACTATCTCATTTTACTGGTCTTTGCCAACATCCTGTGGATCCTTCATTTTTCCTTCACCAGCACCCGGCTTCTCAATATGGAGGAGAACCGCAAACTGCTTTCATTCGGCTACCCGGTAAACAAACTGGCCTGGCACCTTAACCTGATCGGCTTTTTTCACCCGCTGAATATCATCTACAACTTTACCTGGACCGCCTTTCTGCTCCTGCAGATTAAGCATGTGATGTACATACCGGTAGTCATTATCGTGGTGCTGCTGAATTATGCCATCATTTACTCTTTTAAACACCGGTTCCTGAAAATTGTCGAGAAACGGTTCAAGCTTATTGTTTTCAGCACCATCTTTATACTTTTCGGTACTTTTCAAGCTATTGCCATCATCTCCCGGCAATCTACCCGGGTTTTAAGCAGCTACCTGCCGAGCCTGGCAAGCATCAACGGCTTTCTTGAATACCTGCCGGGCGGACTTCTTTTATCTTCCGCTACCAAAGACTACAACCTGGCGACGGCCTCAGCTATCTACGGCTTCTGTGCGCTGCTGGTCTTTCTGATCTTCAGGGATCATTTTTTTAAAACAAAAGAAGGCCTGCAATCACCGGTTAATCAGAAACTGAAGAAACAGAAAAACAGGCTGTGGCTTTTTTTGAGGAAATGGCTGGGCGTCAACGCAGGTAAGTTTTACTACTATGTGATTTCCCACCCGTACAACCGCTTGCAGGCACTTACAATTTTGCTAATCCCCGCAATCTATGTGCCGCTGCTGCTCTATATTGAAAATAATTACCTCAGCGCCATTCTTATTCCCACCATGCTTGCGGCCATACCGGTAGCCCTGCTCGCCATGGGTATGGCCAACATGTACGGCTACGAGCATCGCGAGTTTTTGCTGCATAAACAGTTCCCACTCTCTTTCGAAAAACAGCTGAAAGAACGTTTTCTCGGCATCATCACCGTTCCGCTATTTATCTTCTACCTGATAACCATCGGTGAGATCGTGTTTCTTCCCCAGCTGGGAACTGTTTTCGGTATTTATATAGCCAACACCTTCTTCTTTCTCTGCTTTATGATCGTTTTTCTGTGGTCCTCGTTTTATTATTTCCAAAAGGCAAGTTATACCTCTTTTAGCTTCAAGCACCCGATCGTCTCACAGAAAGTGACCTTTATGATGACTTTCCTCATTTTCGGATTAGGCTACACCATTTTCGTGCCTTTGGGAGATTATGAAACGTACCGCCTATGGGTGATGAGTGCTCTTATTGGCGCCATCGTAATTTACCTCTGGCAAAATATGGAGGTGCTGGTCAATGCTTTTAATAATAAAATATTAATGCAGATCTGGAAGGAGAACTGATCTTTTATATGTAGGTTGCTTACCTTTTGCCATCCGGTGATAGACTATAAGATGAATATCCAAAAGGTTGATTGATAATATTTTATATTCCATTAGATTTTATCATATTTATTAAACTGGTTGGCTAGGTTAGGAAGGGACGTCAGAAACTATTTGTCGGGGTTCAGCATTCTGTTTTGATAGCAATAATGAAGGTAACTCTTCATGACATACATTTTTTATTAATGAATTTAATCTTACCGCTCTGATGAAGAGTGCCATAGAAATAAAACATCTCAGTAAGGCCTTCGATTCAAAGGAAGTGCTTTCCGACCTTCAGCTCGAGGTACCAACCGGAAATATATTCGGATTAATAGGTCCTAACGGGGCCGGGAAAAGTACGCTCATCGGTATTTTAACGGGACTGCTGGATTACAATCGGGGAGAAATCCTGATCAACGGACTCTTATTGAGCGAAGGGAATGAACTGGAAATAAAGCAGCAGGTTGCTTCCGTACTTCAGCCGCCGCTGTTATTTGAGCATTTCACCAGCCATGATTTCCTGAACTATATATGCGACATTTACCAGATCGGTGAGGAGGGGCGCTCTGAAAAAATATCTTCAATTCTGGATTATTTGGGGCTTACCGAGTTTGAACATGCCAAAATAAACAAGCTCTCGTCAGGAAGCCGCAAGAAACTCTCCTTCTGCGCTGCCATACTGTCCCAGCCGGAAATCCTGTTCCTGGATGAGCCCTTTGAAAGTATAGACGTCATTTCCATTGGCAGGATGAAAGCCATTCTCAAGCACCTTCAGCAAAAGGGGAAAACCATAATCATTACCAGTCATATCCTGGAAATTGTGGAAAACCTGTGCAATGATATTGCCATCCTGCACAAAGGGAAAATTATTGCCTACTTGGACTCGGAGAGCCGAAGCGAACTGCAAAAGGACTCAAGCCTTAATGAAATATTTGAAAGCTATATTGAAGTGGAAAAGCCAAAGTATGATGTGCTAAGCTGGCTATAAAAGTACGGGGAAATGTCGGTTTTATATTTCCCCCAAGCAACAACCCATTAAAAATCCTCGGGTTCCTCCACCCCGAATGATTCTTTAATTCTATCTATTTTCTCCTGCTGCTCATCGGTTATTTTTCCATTGCATTCTGCAATAACATACAATAGGGCGATGGTCTGTTTCTTGCGATGTTCGTCAAAATGTTGACTGCCCCATTCAATAGCATTTTCTACCAGTTTCTTCAGGTTCTCGTTACTGAGTCCGCCCAGATACATCATGGTTTCCTGATAAAATGTTTCGAGGCTGTAGCTTACATCTTCAAGGACATCCCCAACAGCTTTTTCCTCTCTGTAGTCAATGCTGCCGTCGGCACCCTCTACCCACCATATTAAAACATCGGTTGCTTTTTCATTATTTAATTCGAAAGACATAGCAAATTGGCTTTTGAGTTTTCATTATCAGGCCAAGCAGGCATTACATCTCGACGGTTGACCTTAAAAAAGTTGTGATACGATATCACAAACCTCTTCGAGCATTGCCCGGTGATCTTGGGAAATTGAGTTTTTGGTATGGGAATCAATGTCCAATTCGGCAACGAAGCTATCGTCTTTCATTACCGGTATCACTATCTCTGCCTGCACATCAACGCTGCAGGCAAGGTAGTTATCTTCCTGGCTGACATCCTGCACGACAAAAGTTTCAAGTGAATTAGCAGCCTGTCCACATATGCCTTTACCGAATGGGATGCGGGTGTGGTCGGTTTCTTCTCCCACATAAGGCCCCAATATAAGTTCACGGTCAGAATCAGGATCAACCAGGTAAAAACCCACCCAGTCGAATATTTCAACATTCTCCTCAAGCAAGGAACATATACGCTTCAGCTTTTCATCCCGGGTTCCTTCGCCCGATGCTATAGTTTTGCTTTCTTCAACGAGCTCTCTAAAGGAGGTTTTGTCTGCCGTTTTCATTTTCTTTGCTGTTTATTATGGTAGGTTTTTGAAGCACTAAATCTACGGTTTAATTTACCGTTTGGAAAGCGGCATAAATTATT
>DATFJD010000175.1:0-33713 GCA_035269475.1 Halalkalibaculum sp. | reverse complement strand
ACCGAACTGGTGCTGCGGATCAATAAAGTTTTAAACTAGCCCTTGCATACAAATCCTGCCATATATTCTGATTTCTTTACCGTTTTAAGTTACCAGATACCTGTCTTTGATTCGTCCGTAAAGCTGCTGTGGATTATCACCGTGATTCTGGCAGCGCTCACACTGTTGCTTTTTCTGACATCAATTATCGCCCGAACCCGTCACTGGACTCATGAGCAGCTGGTGAAAACCTATCAAAACAAACATTTTCCTTTGATACTCGACTACCTGGAGGGAGAACTTACCCAAGAGGATATCGAACAGGAGTTTAGGGGCCAGGGTATTGAGTTTTCAGTCTTTGAAGATATCATATTTGATATGCTGGAAAACCTGGAAGGAGAGGATGCCGATAAGCTGCGACAGCTGCTTTACCTTTCACCGATCTTCAACTACCATTTCCAGCAGCTTAGTTCATCTGATAATGTAGAGCGCATCAAAGCCTGTAACTATTTCAGCTACGTACGCCTGGTAAACTACAAGGTTATTAAAAGGCTGCAGGCCATGCTGTCTTCAGAAAATAAAATGCTTGTCTTTTCTGCGGCTTCGGGCCTGATGGCCAGTAAAGAAGTGGATATCAGGGAAGAGGCGCTACGGGTTGTTGCCGGCAAGTTTCACTACTCGCGCATGGCGCTGCTTGAGATGGTCTATAATTTCCACGACAGTGAAAACGAGCAGATGGAGAAGGAGGGAGAAGCCCTGTTGAACCTGATTGATGATGAAAGCATACCTCCTAAAAATGCTGCCGTATTGATGGAAGGCGCTTCCGAAATAGGGTACCAGAACCTGCTTCCCTTTCTGGCCGGCAAACTCAAATCGGCGAAAAAGCGGTGGAGGCATCCCGATATATTAAAGGCACTTATTAAAGCCCAGGGCTATTATTATAATTCGGAAGCACTTCCCCTTATCAAAAGGTTTGTGGATCATCCCGATTCCCAAATAAGGAAATCTATAGCCTTTAGTCTTGGCAAGTTCGGGGACGAAGAAAGCCTGGGAGCCCTTTACGAGCTGCTGCACGACCGGGATTATGAAGTCAAAGTCGCGGCAGCTAAAAGCCTGTATGAAAACGGGGAAGAGGGACAGGCTTTACTGCAATCATCCCATGTTGAGGAACATCTCAATATAAAGTCAATAGTTAATACTTTTTAGGCGCTTCAACTGTATTATATGCCGGATTTTTCTTTATACATACAGGAATTTGTAAACCTGATGGAGCCGTTCAACTGGTTCTTCATTTCCTACTTCCTGTTTGTAAACATGATATATATAGGCCTGGTCTGGGTCTCTTATTTCTATATTCAGTCACAAAAGAACTACAGTCACGTATATAAGCTAACGGGCCTTTTCCGCTCTGAACTGTATAAGCCGGTCAGCATACTCACCCCGGCTTATAATGAAGAAGCCAATATCATTTCGTCGGTTGAAGCCCTGCTTCAGATTAAGTTTCCGGATTTTGAAGTGATAGTAATCAATGACGGGAGCACCGACCGGACGCTCGAAAAGCTCAAGGATCATTTTGAACTCTATTCTATTGATAAACCCGCAAACCTGCCAATAGATCACAAGCCGATCCGCGGGGTCTATAAATCGAACAGGTACACCGAACTGCTGGTAATCGATAAAGAGAACGGCAGAAAAGCGGATGCCCTGAACGCCGGAGTCAATATGAGCTCCAAAGAACTTATTTGTGCCATCGATGCCGATTCTATCCTGGATCCGGATGTGCTGATGAAGCTGCTGCGCGCCTTCGTCGAAAACGAGAATGTAGTGGCTGTAGGCGGTATTGTCAGGGTGGCCAATGGTTGCAAGATTGAGGATTATATTGTCAAGGAAGTTGGAATGCCCAACTCATTTCTGGGCAGGATACAGGCCGTGGAATACTTGCGGGCCTTTCTATTTGGAAGGGTGGGGTGGGACTACTTTAACAGCTTGCTGATAATATCAGGAGCCTTTGGGGTATTTGACCGTGAAGCGGTATTGAAAGTGGGCGGTTACCTGCATGATACCGTGGGAGAAGACATGGAGCTGGTGGTTAGGCTTCACCGGTATTTCAGGGAGAAAGAGGAGAAGTACAATATCCGGTTTCTTCCGGAGCCGGTATGCTGGACCGAAGTGCCTACCGACTGGGAAGGGCTGGGCAGGCAGAGAAATCGCTGGCAGAGAGGCTTGGCCGACAGCCTCTGGCGCCACCGGAAAATGCTGTTTAATCCCAGGTACGGACGCCTGGGTATGCTGGCCATGCCTTATTTTGTCTTTGTTGAGATGTTTGGCCCCATAGTAGAACTGATTGGCTTTACCTATTTCTTTGCCATACTTGCCCTTGGTAATCTTGACTCTACTTTTGTGCTGTTATTCTTTACGGTGGCTGTCATGCTGGGCATGGTACTTTCCGTATCTGCCGTACTTTGCGAAGAGTTTACCTATCGACGTTATCCCTCAATCAAAGATGTGGCTACCCTGACCCTATTTGCCTTCATTGAAAATATCGGATACCGTCAAATTCATACCTGGTGGCGCTTTAAAGGGCTCATAGATTTTTTCAAAGGCAAGAAGGAGTGGGGTGAGATGAATCGTACGGGCTTCTCGGAAGAGGAAGATGAAAGTGAGGATAACAAAGAAGAGCGAGCAGCAAAGGAAAAGCAGGCACAAGAGGGAGAGAGCCATTCCCTGCTAAAGAAACTCAAATCCCTCAGGTACTGGTCGGTTATTGCACTTATCACGTTTTTACTGGGCTATCTGGTTGTTCAGGTACTGGCTGCTCACCGGCTTCTTCCCGACTTTGTCGGGCTCTGGAATCAGATGATCTCGTAGCTGTGGGTGATTTTGGATCCTTGTTCCAGTGCCTTGGAGACCGAACAGTATTTGTTGATGGAAAGGTCAATGGCACGTTCCACCTTCCTGGGATCGAGATCGCCGGAAAAAATAAACTTGAGGTGTATGGTTTTGAATTCCGAGTAGGTCTCTTTCTTCTGTTTATCTCCGTTGACTTCCACCCGTAAATCTTTCAGGTCCTGCTTCTGTTTTTCCAGGATACCGATGATATCAATAGCGCTGCAGCCGCCTATTCCCGCAAGCAGAAGCTGCATAGGGCTGAAGCCTCCTTCCAGCCCGCCTATTTTGGTATTTCCATCCATCCTGACCAGTCCGCCTTCTTCATTTTCAGCTTCCATGTGCAGGTCTTTTTCCAGTTTCTGTACGGTTACTTTCATAATCTTTAATTTGTTAATTGAATAATCGGATGGCAGAAATTAAGAAAAGTTAGGGAAGGCTGACAGTTGGCAAACGTGAAATGTGAAACGTGAAACGGCAGACGTGAAAAGTGAAAAGTGAGAAGGGAGAAGGGAGAAAATCCGAAATATAATTTTCGTTTAGGAGATTATTAATATTCATTTTCATTTCTCTTCTCGCTTCTCGCTTCTCGCTTCTCGCTTTTCACTTGAAATTCACTCGTCATTTTGATGATAAAGCTTTGCTGCCTTCTCCGCAGAAACAAGAATGCCTTTGATCATGGCCGAGCTGAAGCCCTGGTGTTCCATTTGGTTAAGACCGGAGATGGTACAGCCGCGTGGGGTGGTAACACGGTCGATCTCAAATTCAGGATGGTTCTCCATTTTACCTAAGAGTGAGGCCGCACCCTTTGCCGTTTGAGAAGCTATTTTTAATGCTTCGTGGGAATGAAAACCGATTTCAATACCACCTTGAGATGCTGCGCGTATGGCGCGCAGGAAAAAGGCTATACCGCAGGCTCCAAGAGCAGTTGCCGAAGTCATCAGTTCTTCATGTATCACCAGTGTTTCACCTACTGTGTCAAAAATATTCTTTGTGGCTTCAACAGCTTTCGAATGTTCATCGTCGGAGGTGATACAGGTCATCGATTCCCTAATCGCAATTGCCGTGTTCGGCATGGCACGAACAATAGGAACGTCCGATTGAACTTGTTCTCTTATCCTTTTAATGGTGACGCCGGAAACGACGGATATTAGGATATGGCGCTCGCCGTCAATTACCGTTTTTATTTCGGCAAGCAAGCCATCGAGCTGCTGCGGTTCTACAGCAATTATTATGATGTCAGCTCCTTGTACGGCTTTCTTATTATTAGACTGAACTATAAAACCCGCCTTTTTCAAAGAGTCTAAAAGTTCCACTTTTCTGCGGGTTAAGGTTATGTTACCGGCTTTGAAATTAGAAGACTGAGAGAGTCCGCCGGCTATTGCAGTGCCAATATTTCCGGCTCCTAGTATGGCGATGTGCCGTGACTTTTGTGACATGGCTATTATGATTAACCTCAAGATTTACTGTGACCTATAAGTTGGTTAAATATAGTTCATAAAGACAGATTTAAAAGTAGAATCATAGATTACTTGTTTTATTCAGCTCTTCTTTTAACTTTCGGCTTAATTAAAAATTATGGAGATAGGTTTTGCCTGATAAAAAACAGAAGTTTACGCCTTATATAACCGCTGACGACGACCTTCCCCAAATAACACTCAAGGCATTTATACTGGGATTTGTTTTAGCCGCGGTAATGGCCGGCGCCAATGCCTACCTGGGCCTTAAGGTGGGGATGACCGTTTCCGCTTCTATTCCGGCGGCAGTTATATCCATGGCATTGCTAAAGATGTTCAAGGAGTCGAATATCCTGGAGAATAATATTGTGCAGACTGCGGCTTCAGCAGGTGAATCGCTGGCGGCGGGGGTCATATTTACGCTGCCCGCCCTGATTCTGCTCAACTACTGGAATGATTTCCCTTTCATTGATACCATGAGCATAGCCATGTTTGGCGGGATTCTGGGAGTCTTGTTTACAATTCCGTTACGAAGAGCGCTGATCATTGAAACGGACCTGAAATTTCCGGAGGGCGTCGCAACCGGAGAAGTGCTTAAGGCGGGGACCGAGGGAGGAAAGGGCGTTAAGATGATCGCTATTGCCGCACTTGCAGCCGGTTTGTATAAGCTGTCTCAAACCGGTTTTAAAATATTTTCAAGCGTTCTGGGCGGGGCGAAGAAGGTAGGCGATTCAATTTTCGCTTACGGAACGGACCTTTCGGTAGCCCTGCTTGCCGTTGGCTATATCGTAGGGTTGAATATTGCGGTACTGGTATTTTCCGGCGGACTCATTTCATGGCTTTTCGGCATACCCATTTACATGGCCCTGGCAGATCCGGCAGAAGTAGCGGCAATAGTGGGCGAGAGTACCGGTTATGATGCCGCCCTGGAGATATGGAGTCAAAAAATCAGGTATATGGGGGTCGGTTCCATGGTGGTTGGGGGTGTTTGGGCGCTCATCTCTCTGGCCAAGCCGCTGGTAGACGGTATAAAATCTTCCCTGGATGCCATAAAAAAAAGAAGCGCGGGCAAAGGAGATACGGTTCTTAGAACGGAAAAAGATGTCCCGGTTAACTATGTGCTCTATGGCGTTATTGCACTCTCCATCCCAATTTTTATGGTCTTTGTGAGTGTAATTGATACGCAGCACCTGCCAGTCTCCAGTGGCTTATACTGGAGTACGATGCTTTTCGGTACGGTGTTTTCACTCATCGCCGGATTTCTTTTTTCATCTGTGGCGGGCTACATGGCCGGTTTGGTCGGCTCTTCCAATAATCCGATTTCAGGAGTGACTATAGCGACTATTCTGGCGACTTCACTGTTGTTGTTGGTCATTTTGGGCAGTCAGCTGGATTTTAATGTTGACACCGACCGGGCGACAGCAGCTGCGGCGGCAGCAATAATCGTCGGATCCATGGTAGCATGTGCAGCTGCCATAGCAGGTGATAATATGCAGGATCTCAAAGCGGGACAGCTGGTCGGGGCTACTCCCTATAAACAGCAAATCATGCAGATCGTAGGAGTAGTAGCTGCAGCACTGGTTATAGCTCCGATACTGGGACTGCTGTTTAATGCTTACGGGCTGGGTGGAGTGTTTCCCAGGGAAGGAATGGACCCCTCAGAAATGCTGGCAGCGCCACAGGCTACGCTAATGCAATCTGTAGCCGAAGGAGTTTTTGCCCGTAACCTGGAGTGGAATATGATTATCATTGGCTGCGTGATCGCAGTCGCAATAATTATTTTGGATAAAATACTGGAAGCGAAGGGGACAGATTTCAGGGCACCGGTGCTGGCTGTAGCCGTTGGGATTTATCTGCCATTGGAACTTACCGTACCCATATTTATCGGGGGTATGGTTGCCTGGATAGCGACACGCAATGCCATTCGGCGCGCCGAAAGGGAGGGTAAGGATGCAGAAGAAGCTGCAACCAAGACCGAGAGGAACGGACTGCTGTTTTCATCTGGTCTGATTACCGGCGAAGCCCTGGTAGGTATTATACTGGCAATCCCTTTTGCCTATTTTGAATCGACCAGCGTTCTGAACCTGGTGCCGGATACCTTTGCACCCTACGCCGACTGGCTGGGTGCCTTTGCAGCAGTCGGATTTATTATATGGCTATATAGAGTAGCGATTAAAAGGTAAACAGGGAAAACACTTTTGAAATAATATATTTTGAATCACCGATCAGTCTCTATGGAAGAGTTACCTCCCGGGAGATGCTAATTCTGATCGAGAAAGTTCTAGATCAGAATTAGGGGTGGGGAAGAAGCATCCACGTTTTGCACCTTTACTTTCAAGCGTGGACGCTTGAAAGAGCCTGAAGTAGTATATTAAACAATTAAACAGGAGGAGATATGAAAAAACTTATCTATGGTTTGGGATTTCTATTGATAGCCGGCTGTACCGTCAAGGAGCAGCAGGGAGAACAACGTACGGTTCCGGAAGCTGATTTTACACTGACCAGCGATCAAACGCATAACCGCTGGAGCAGTGCCATAGAGCCGGTGATCAGGGTGCCCTCGGGCTCGATCATCGAGGCGGGGACCGAAGAGGCATCCGACCGGCAGTTAAATGTAAATTCAACCCTTGAAGATCTGAAAAATATAAGCTTCGATCCCATCCACCCGCTTACCGGTCCTGTGTATGTAGAAAATGCGCAGCCCGGGGATGTTTTGAAGGTCACCCTCCATAAAGTTGAAATGGGCGACTGGGGCTGGACGGCTATTGTTCCCGGATTCGGCTTCCTGGCCGATGAGTTTACGGAACCATATCTGAAAACCTTTGAACTGGGTAAAGATAAAAAATCGGTAAAGTTTTCAGAGGGCATTAATATACCGCTTAAGCCATTCCCGGGTGTAATGGGCGTGGCTCCGGCTACCGACTCCATGCTTTCAACAATTCCACCCAGGGCAAATGGCGGAAATATGGATGACCCCAATATGACCGAAGGCACCGTGGTCTATTTCCCGGTATTTGTTGAAGGAGCCTTGTTTTCGATCGGTGATGCCCACGCTACACAGGGCGCCGGGGAAGTCTGCGGAACCGCTATTGAAGCACCGATGAATATAGTGTACGAAGTGGAAGTCATTAAGGGAGGAAGGAGTTTTGAGGAGCCACAGTACGAGACAGAAGACTATTATGCGGTTACCGGCTTTGGAGAAACCATTGATGAAGCAGCAAAGAAAGCAACCCGGTACATGATTGATTACCTGGTAGCCGAACACGGCATGAACCGCAATGATGCCTATGCGCTTTGTTCCCTGGCCGGAGATCTTAAAATAGCAGAAGTAGTGGATGTGCCCCACATGCTGGTAACCATGCACATGCCGAAGGAAGTGTTTAGGAACTGATTTAGGAAGGGATTGGGGGATTGAGGGATTGATTTACTGATTTACTGAGTTGGTGAGGTAATTCCCATTTCAGTAGTTTTGCTATAGAAATAAGTTGGCGCTCTTTTTTTAGCAACTTGCTGTGTTAAGCTTTCGCGCTTGGCAACTTTTTGTCCCTTAGTTTCCTCAGCAGAGCGGTGGAAACAGAGGTAATGGTGCTGCCAAAAAATGCATAGGTTGCCATACCATCCCTCAGTAAATCAGTAAATCAATCCCTCAACCCCTCAATCCCTCAGTCCCTCAATCCCTCCTACCTACTCCCCCAAGTGTTTGTGGTTTCCTTTCTTGTGCCGCTTTTTCAGCTTTTTCACCACTTTTTTTATGGAAACCTCCTTCTCGGCCATCAGCACCATCAGGTGAAATAGCAGGTCGGCCACCTCACCCACCAGTTTTTTCTTCTTGTTATTCTTTGATTCAATAACGGTTTCCACGGCCTCTTCACCTACTTTTTGAGCAATTTTATCGATGCCTTTATCGAACAGGTAAGTTGTGTAGGAGCCGTCGGGCATTTCCGCTTTGCGATCGTAAATCAGTGCTTCGAGGTCGAGCAGGAAGTCAAGTTTATGCTTTTTGGGTTTAAACTTCTTTTCATGGAAACAGGATGTTTCACCGGTATGGCAGGTAGGTCCGTTTGGATTGGCCAGCACCAGGATAGAGTCGTTGTCGCAGTCGGCTTGCATGTCCACCAGCTGAAGGGTGTTGCCGGAGGTCTCGCCCTTGGTCCATAAGCGTCCCTTGCTGCGGCTGAAAAAAGTCACCAGCTCATCTTCCAGGGTCTGCTTCACGGCATCTTCGTTCATGTAACCCAGCATCAGCACCCGGTATGTTTTTGCGTCTTGTACAATTGCGGGAATGAGGCCGTCGCCTTTTTTAAAATCTAAACTGTTTATATCCATTTCTTGCTCAAATAATTTCGAAAATTCAGTTGTGGTTGCCCAGGCGAACCGGTATCGATTGATCCTTAAATCTTTCTTTAAGATTCTTGATTTCCACTTCCTTGAAATGGAAAATGCTGGCTGCTAGGACGGCATCCGCACCGCCGTCTTTAACAGCTTCGATGCAGTGTTCAATATTTCCCGCACCGCCGCTGGCAATGACCGGAATATGAACCCGGTCGTTCACCTTTCTAAGCAGCTCTATGTCAAAGCCTTCTTTGGTGCCATCCCGATCCATGCTGGTTAGCAGAATTTCTCCGGCTCCCCGGCGTTCCACTTCCGATATCCACTCCAGGGCATCGATGCCGGTATCTTCGGTTCCTCCCTTGATAAATACCGACCAGCTGTCGCCGGACCTCTTGGCATCAACTGCGGCAACAATACATTGTGAACCGAATGCCTCGGATGCGCGGTTAATAAGATCCGGATCCTTGACAATAGCACTGTTAAGCGAAACTTTATCCGCACCGGCATGCAGCAGGTCTTCAATTTCATCTACTGTTTTAATGCCTCCGCCGACGGTAAAAGGTATATTAATTTCACGGGCTATCCGGCTCACGAGTTCTACCAGGGTTTTGCGCTTTTCCTTGGTGGCCGTGATGTCCAGAAATACCAGCTCATCGGCACCTTCGCCGGAATAGCGTTTTGCCAGTTCAACCGGATCCCCGGCATCTCTCAGGTCCTCAAAATTTACTCCCTTTACCGTTCTTCCGCCTTTAATATCAAGGCAGGGAATGATTCGTTTTGCAAGCATGGATTTACTTAGTTAAGTGGGTAGCAAATATACCCATATACTTTTAAAATTCATGAGTATTAAAATAAGAATTGTAATCAATCAATTTAAAACAGTTATAAACTGATCCTGTTATTTCAGATGTTTACCGGATAATCATATTTTAAAGGTTCTCGTTAAGAAAATTACGCGAGGTGATTAATATGAAAGAAACAGATCCTGTTGAATGCCCGCAATGCGGAGCAACAGCAGTAGAACCATGTCACAAGGAACCCCCAAAAGACGACTGTCTGAGAAAAGATAACTAAGACATTTTCACATCGATTAGATTTTAAAGGCTGCAGGTTCATCCCTGCAGCCTTTTTTTATGGCTAACATAATAATGCTCAATGTTTTAATATATTGGTACTATCATTGGTGACCTAAATACCCTTATCCCAATAGAACATTGAAATGTTATCGATATGGCGGATCAACAGGTTTTAAAAAAGACAGGCCGTGCAGGCTCAAGTGCATTGCTCTGGATCATTGAAATGGTTTTTAAGATACTGGCCCCGGTTGCAGCAGCAATCAGTCTCGGCGACCCGGGCAGTTTCCTCTCGAAGGTAAGCTCCGGTTTCGGCTCTCTTCCTGAGAAGATTCGAGAACTGGTACGCACTCTAGACAGCACGGATTACGTAACCCGGGTTATCAATGACTATAACTCGCTTACTGCGGCCGCATTCAATGAGAAGTATGGGGGAGACGCCATCAATTATGTTATGCAGTATCTCAACGAAGGGGTGTCATATCTGCAAAATGTTTATCAGAATTTATCAGCCGAACCTGTCAGTACTGTTCTGGCAGCCCTTTTTGTTTTTATGCTGCTCTACCTTTCCAGCAGGTTGATACGGTTCGTTCGACAGCGGGGACAGGGATCCGTCATAGACAGAATGGAGCGAAAAGCAGGCGATAAAGTATTCTCTTCCCATCCTGAGTAACAGTATATGCTTGCGTCATCGAGGGATTAAGTGTTAAAAAAATGTAACATTTGCCTTCCCAAGAGGTCTTAGTTAATACCAAGTCAATTCATCGGAAGCGGTATTACATCATTTACAGACTGAATTATCACCTATAATCAACGCAATTTATTATGACAGTCATTAACTGGGAACGTATTGGAAAAGTAGCCGGAAAAGGGTTCCTCTTTTTTCTTGAGTATTGTATTAAACTTTCTGCATTTGTGGTTACCGGGGTAGTATTAGCAACAAACGGGAGTTTTGGCACCAAACTGGGAATGGGTTTTACTTCTATTTCTCCAACACTGCGCGGATTTTTTGAAAAGGCCGGTGAGGTTTCGGGAATCGCTGCCATGATTCACGACTTTAACGTTATGAGTACCAACGCTTTTAATGCAAAACACGGGGTGAATGCGGTAAACGATGTGTTTGCTTATTTGGATGGAGGCATAGTCTACTTTCAAACGGTAATGGGCAACCTTGCCAATCAGCCATTTTCGACATTCTTTGCAGCATTCCTCTCTTTTGGGTCATTGTACATGATCAGCCTGGTACTGCGTTTTGCACGACAGAAAGGACAGGGTTCCTACTTTAACAGGCTGGAACGCAAACTGAGCGAGCGCATTTATGCAGGTTCCAATAAGCTGACCAAACCTGTTTCGGAAACGAAGCCGGCCACAAGCCCGAGTTTGAGTACCGGTTCCAGCTCCGGTTCGAGGTCCAGATCCGGCTCCAGGTCCGCTCCCGTTATCAATACCGCCGGCACCTTTACAAACGGCAATGGAAACGGTAAGAGCTCCTCAGGTCCGGCTCAGCAAAAACGCACCACCAGAAAAAATACTCAATCCCCCAACTCATTTAAAAAGGCGCAGAAAACCAATAAGCATATTGAAAATTACATTAACAGTGTTAAAAATGGGTGAAAAGCTGAATGATCTTGAGCATATGAACTTAAGTTAAATTCGCTCGTGTATTCAGTTTTGTAATGAAGTAACCGTTCTCTATGGCTATGGACAGTATGCATTGTGCGATTTGAATCAGGCTATCGATCGTGCTACCGGCTACTGTTTCACTTACAATATCGTATTGCATTAAAGGCCATTTGCAGGCCGTTACCATATTCTTAATTGGCCTGTTCACTCTTTAGCCACTCTCTATCTTTTTACCAAGGTGATGAACTCCCGGGAAAGTACCATTCTGAATTTACACTGTTCGGGTATATTCGTAGTTTCAGCTCTTCAAACAGTCACAAAAAATAGATTATTCTGAGGAGCCTAATGCAATCGAAGGAAGAGGTTTTCAAAAAAGTAGAAGAGCAAATAAAGGAGAAGGGATTTACCATCGTTGACAAGGATCATGAACGGCCATGGGGAGGATTTTTTGTTATTGATGAGAGCCAGGCATCCGAATTTGCTAAGAGCTATTTCGATAATGTGTCGGCTGATGAGCTGAAGATCTCAGGAAAGCTGAGCCCAAAGATTCTTGTGGTTCAGCCCGGCAAGAGGCTCTCCTGGCAGTACCATCATCGCCGTGCTGAAATCTGGGAAGTGCTTTCCGGGCCGGTGGGTGTTATCAGGAGCGAAACGGATGAAGAGGGTCCGCTGGAAACCTATGAAAAAGGAGACTCTATCAGGTTGAAGCAGGGCGAACGCCACCGGCTGGTCGGTCTCGACGACTGGGGCGTGCTGGCCGAGATCTGGCAGCATACCGATGCAGCTAACCCTTCTGATGAAGATGATATCGTGCGCGTGCAGGATGATTTCGGCCGCTAATTACTCCTGCCGGTATTTTACCCGGTAAGGGAACATCCCAAGCGCATTTATATTCAATTGATGGAAACGAAGGTTGAATTAATATAGAAGTATGAACAAGATTTTTGTTGCCACAGCAACGGCATGCATCCTCTTCTTTGCCGGCTTTACCAGCGCATATTCCCAGGACGGTTTTTTCTCGGATGCACAGACGCTGAGGCAGGGAACCGCCTCTCTGGGTGTGCAGCCGGCCATTTATACGGACCTTGATAATGAATTGATGCTTTACCTGCGAGGGGCTTATGGGGTAAACCCGGGCCTTAGCATGCATGCTAAAGTGGGTTTGCTGAGGGATGAAACCTATTTCGGCGGGCATTTTAAATATCAATTATCGGGTGAACCTTCTGACCCAATTTCGTTTTCTTTAATCGGTGGCGTTTACGCTTTCGGAGATTTGGGACTGAAAATAGGAGGGGTGCTGAGCAAAAAGATCGGGGATATCAGCCTTTATTCGGGCCTGTTGTTTGAACCGCTGTTTTCCGAACCCAATGAACTGACTCCGCTTCTCATACCGGTCGGCTTTGACATACCGCTGGGGAGTAATACCAATTTTGTGCTGGAAGCGGATATGGCTGCCAATGATGATGCCGATTTTTACCAGGCCCTGCACTTTGGCTTCAATTTTTATCTTTAGGATTCCCCGGTAGTAATCAGGGTGTATGGTAGTTGGTCATTTCCTCGAGCGTTAACCGGTCTTCGTAATAGGCCCGGCCGACTACCACGCCATATAGATCCAGCGCTTCCAACTCTTTAAGGTCTTCGGCATTGCTGACGCCCCCCGAAGCGATGAAGTGCAGTTCGGGGAATTGATTTTGCAGGTCCTTATATAGTTCCAGGTTAGGCCCGGACAGCATGCCATCCCTTGATATGTCAGTGCTGAGCACGGTTTTCAATCCGCGATCGGTCATCGGCTCCAGAAAACTGCTTATCGACTGATCGGAGGTTTCCAGCCAGCCGCTATAGGCTACTTGCCCGTCTTTAAGGTCCATACCCAAAACGGCGCGGTCTTGGTAAGCTTCAACCAGGCGGTACCAGTCACCGGTATTTTTTACCGCCATGGAACTGCATATCACTCGCTCAATGCCATTTTTGAGCAGCATTTTACCATCCTCAAAAGTGCGTATGCCGCCGCCGGTCTGAATAGATAGTCCGGTTTCTGAGATGATATTTTTTATGACGTTCAGGTTTACGAACGAGCCCTCTTTTGCGCCGTTTAAATCTACAACATGGATATAGCCGAAGCCGGCCTCCTTAAACTTTCGGGCTTCTGCCACAGGACTATCGTTGTATACGGTTACTTTTTCATAGTCTCCTTTTTGCAGGCGTACTACATTGCCGTCGAGGAGATCAATTGCGGGGATAACTAGCATGATGTTCTTTTCCGGTGTTAATATGGAACTGTGCTGAAAGTAAGCATTTCAGTGATCAGTGAACAGTTGGGAATTCAGGAGTCAAGAGTCAGAATTTCATAAAAAAACTTGACTGGAATCCTGAAAAGCGTCAGCCTGACAACTGATACACTGTTAATAAGAATACTTAAGCCTGAAATAGAACAGGTTTGGTGTTTCGACGGCTTGTCTGAATACAGATCCCTTTAAAAGCTGGGATAGAAGCAGAAGATCAACATTTTCTGAAACGGACACGCTTATTTGCGGTATGGCAATAAAGATTGAGCGGTCAAAACTGCCGAGGAAGCTGAAATTGCCGCTTAGCAGGGGATGAATCTGGTAGGAACCGTTGAGCAGAAAACCGGATGTGGCGATAAAAAGGTTGTCAGCCGAGGGAGGGCGAACCAGCCGGTCAAGCGGATTGGCGCCACGGTTGTAACCGCCATTATAAAGGAGTTCACTTTGAAGGTACAAGCCATTATTGAGCATATAATCAAAACCGGCCGTGGCGGTAAAATGGCCGCTTTTTTTGAAAAATTGATCTTCGGGGTGGAAATAAGTGACCTCGCCCTTGAAACCGGCACCCTCCAGGTATCCTGCCCAGCCCGCCCCGAGAGCCAGCTTATCCAGATAATGGCCTCCTATAAATTGTAGGTCATAGCTTCCCAGGCTGGTTCTGAGCATGCCGCCAATGACTGTTTCCTCCCAGGTATCACCTATACGGATACCGGCTTCAACGGCCGATGCATAGCTCCAGCTGTACCGGCCAATTAGGGCATCGACCCCGGGCCGTTCTTCATAGTCAAAATCAAGAAATGCGTAATTGTTAAACAGGTCATTGGGATTCCACACGAAGGTTCTTCCCCAGTTTACACGCTGCCGCCCGGCATGCACCTCCCAGGGGCCGTTGATATAGCTGACATGCAGCCTGTCTATATGTGACTGCAAGATTGAGTAGTCGGTATCGAACCATACCTTGGTAAGGTCAAGATAGTTGGGATCCAGTTCGTAGAACTGCTCAATGCCGGGAGTATTCTTGATGGTATAACCCGATATAAGGCGGTTGCGTATGTCTGCCCGGAATTCGAGATGCTCGGATATAGTCCAGTCAGATTCCAGCCTGTGATGGAGGATGTTATCATAGCGGAGATCGGAAAAATCATTGCTTGCCGAGAGTTGCCCGAGTTCCTTTATGTAACCGCCAAGTTCAACGTCAAATTTGCTATTATCCTGTGCTTCAATGGTGTAACTGCTTATAAGTATTATAGCAGTTATCAGGCCTGCGTAACTTAAACTATTGCATAAAGAAGCATAGAGAAGACGCAAAGAGCCAAAAAGCACTTCTCTGGAAAACTCAGTGTCTCCTTGGTGTAACTCTGTGTAACAGCCTGACATAATTATCCTCGAATTTCATCCTTATCAATCTTGCCATCCACCAGGGTCACCACTCGCCGGGCGCGGTCGATAACGCGCTGGTCATGGGTTGAAAAGACAAAAGTCATCTCCTCTTTTTCATTGAGCTCGGCCATCATATCCAGCAGGTCGGAGCTCGAAACCGAATCGAGGTTGGCGGTAGGCTCATCGGCCAGCACAAAATCCGGAGTGGAGGAGAGGGCCCGCGCCACCGCAACCCGCTGCTGCTGTCCGCCCGAAAGCTCAGACGGGCGCTTGTTGATTTTATCTGCCAGTCCCACCTCTTCCAGCAAGGCCTTGCTCTTGTCATGGCAGACTTTGGAGGGCCGTCCCTGCATTTGCAAGATAAAAGCCACGTTTTCTATGGCTGTTAAAACAGGAATCAGGTTATAGGCCTGGAATACAAAACCGATGTGCTGAAGTCGAAATTTTATCAGTTCACTATCAGACAGCGTGCTTAGATCTGTGCCCTTAACGATGGCGGTACCTTCGGTCGGCTCGTCCAGCCCCCCGATGATATTAAGCAGGGTCGTTTTTCCTGAACCGGAGGGACCGACAATTGCGGTAAATTCGCCCTTTTCAATCTTCAGGTCCACGCCATTGAGTGCATGGACGGGTACCTTGTCAGGGTTGTAGGTTTTTTTGAGGCCTTTGGTTTCTATGACAGCCATAATCAGCAGTTAAATTTTTCGTATTGCTTCAACGGGTTTGAGTTTAAGCGTTTTCCAGGCAGGATAAATAGCCGAAAGGATTGCGGCAGCGGCAATCAGCAGGGTGACATTCAGGTAATAGGTTGCGCTCAGCTCGGGATAGATGACCGTATCCAGGCCGTAGGCATTGAGCCCCTGGGAAAATGCGCTGAGGTCTATCCCGATATTGCCGAAAGTCCAAACCGTCAGCCAGCTTAAAAAGAGTCCGATCGGGGTCCCCACCATAGTCAGGAAAAAGGTTTCACACAGTATCATCGTAAAGAGCCTGGCTTTATTCATCCCTATAGCCATCAGCATGCCGAGTTCTTTAGTGCGCTCCAATACTGCCATAAGCATGGTATTGATGATGCTGAAGACAAGAGCCATGATGATAATAATCATGACAATATATAGCGAGATGTCCATGGAGTTGAACACATATTCGAGCTCGGGGGCCACCTCGCCCCAGCTTGAAACCTTAAGCCCGCCATGGTTCTCCCGTATGGATTCGGCCCGCATCCCCGCCCGGCTGAAATCATCAATTTTCAGGGTGATTTTATGGATTAACTGTTCTTTTCCCAGCAGCCGGTTCAGGTCATCCCGAAGAACGAATACATTTCCTTTATCATAGTTGTCATTAAAGGAATCAAAAATGCCGGCTATGCGAAACGCGCCCGCGGTGATATTGCCTTCGACGTCCTGGAAGCTGACTACCATTTTAGACCGCAAATCAAGTTCGAGTCGCTCAGCGAGGGCACGGCCTATTACTACGGGGTTTCTTTTAATATCCCGGAGCAGATTTCCCAGCTGGATATGCTGCGTGATAGGATGGACGGGTCCGGATGCGGTATCAATACCGTGTATGGTAACGCCATAGCTGTTGGCGGCGCTTTGAGCCAGGCCGGCCGCCAGGCTTTCGTACTGAATTCCGGTGATGTACTCCTTTTGCCTGAGGCTGTCAAGCAGCAGCCCGGAACCCTGAATGTCGTACCTTGGGTTAAACTGGTCTTCGAATTCCGGATTGGTTATTTGAACGTGCCCCACCATCAAGTCGAGCTGGTTCTGAAGATAGCTCTGGGTGAGGCTGTTAAAAAAGGCCGAAATAAAAACGCCGGCCCAGATTCCCAGCAGAACGGCAATGATGACCACACCGCTTCTGGTTGGATTTCGCCAGATATTTTTCCAGCCGAGCGATATGATTCTAAAAATCATCATCAGGATTTCATGGCTTTAACGGGGTTCAGCTTGGCTGCTTTCAGTATGGGGTAGATGCTGAAGAGCAGGGTGATGATGAAGACGATCAGGGCCTGGGATGTGAAAATTTCGGGAGATACCGAAAACTGAAGAACGGGAGACATATTGTACTGCTCTGCCGCCGAAGCCATGGCCCCGGAGAGGTCAATGGGATTGACATTGAAATACCAGGCAACGGGAATGCTCAGCAGGATACCGAAGAGTGTACCCATCAGGCTCAGAATAATAACCTCCAGGGAAAGTATTTTTGCAATGGTCTTGCGTGGCGTTCCCACGGAGAGCATGACCCCGAACTCGTAATAACGTTCGGCAATCATCATCAGTACGGTTCCCAGTACGCCAAAACCGACAATCATATAGAGAATCATAATGATGATAACACCGCTCCCCCGGTCCACCTGGATAGCTTGCTTTAGCTCCGGCATTATTTCCGGCCAGCCCAGCACTTCATACCCGCCGGCAGCTAATTCCCGTCTGAGGGCTTCGACCGTGTTGCCAAGCTCGTCAGGATGGTCAATATTGATCGCCAGGGCAGTTAGTCGGTTATCAGCTGAGAACAAATACTGTGCCGTTTCCAGGGGTAGATATACCAGGCTTTTGTTCATTTCCGGGTTCGGAAATGAGACGGTTCCTTTGATATGGTACAGCCCTGTCGCGTTCATGCCGTGATAGCCCTGCCCGATCACCACCAGGCTGTCACCGATCCGGGCATTGAGCCGTGTTCTGAGGTCCTTGCCGATGATGACCGCCTGTTCGTTATTGGAGTTGAAATAGCTGCCCTCCTCAAGATTTTTTACCGGGTCGCTCAGCTGCTTCTCGGCTTCGACATCAATGCCCATAATCATTGCCGGCCTGCTCTGGTGCTGCGTCGCTGCAAGGGCGTAGGAATCGATACGCGGTACCACCGAGCTGACAGCCGGTTTCGACCGGACGATATTCATCAGTGAATCACTGATTTCAAAACTGTTGTCCAGTGTAGGGTTATCCTGATAGCCATCCTGGTGAATCTGGATGTACCCCGAAAAGATGCCCACAGTATTCTCGAGCATATTATCATACTGGCCCTCCTGCGTAGAACGGGTGATGGCCGATAGAAATACAGCTACGACTATGGAAAGCGTAGTTATAATCGTCCTCCGCTTATTCCGCCAAATATTCCGCCACGCAAGTTTAAATATCAACATTTTCAGTTATCAGTTATCAGTGAACAGTGATCAGTGTGTCAGTGAACATTTTACGATTGATTATTTAAAGTTAATTGGTAAGGAGTTCTTTGTTTGTCGGTCTTACAAATATGAATTCGAACCTGAATAGTAAGTTGGAGATTTTAATTATGGAAAATAACCTTTATCAGAAAGCATATCGTTTTGCTATAAGAATTATTGAGACAAATCAATATCTGTGTAAAGAAAAACGAGAATTTGTTTTGTCCAGGCAGTTATTAAAATGTGGCACCAGTATTGGGGCAAATATTGCTGAAGCCAACGGAGGTATTTCAAAAGCCGATTTCTCTTCAAAAATTTCAATTTCATATAAAGAATGCCTTGAAACCAAATTCTGGATATCATTATTAAAAGACACTGATTTCATCAGTGTTGAACAGTATGAAAGTTTGTTTAAGGACGCAGATGAACTTGCAAAAATAATGTTCACTATTCTCAAAAAAACCCGCATAGAAAAATAACTGATATATAAAGTATGCATCTGATTTTCTTCTCTGAATACTGATAACTGATAACTGACACACTGTTCCCTGACACACTGACCCACTGACCCACTGTTCACTGTACTCGTTTCATATTCTGAATGCTGAAAAAGCGATCAGAAAGATCAATATTGAATTCAATATCCCGGTAGTGGAGCACCGTTTTCTGCCCTTCCTTGTCAACAGGAATCATCTCCATCCTGGTCGGTATGGTGCGGCCGCCCATTTCCTCAATTTCCGATCCCTCCATGATTTTAATCAACTCCATATCTTCATCATAAAACTCGGTTCTTAGCTGCAGGTACTCCTCTTTGGTAATAAAACTTACCACTTTCCCCCAAACGACCGGAGCTTGGGGCTTTGGGATCATTTCAATTATATAGGCCGAATAACTGCTAAGCGTACTGTCTCCGGCCAGGGTATGGTCGTAATCGGTAACGATAGATGACTCCTCAACGAGATCATTATTGGAAAAGTCAGACCCCATCCAGGATTGGCTCATCATAGATGGCGGCATTTTAATGGTGCGGTTGATATCGGGCAGCCAGTTCCAGATTTCATTGCCCCGTTTAAGGTAGGCCGTACCCTCATCCCGGGCAGGAGCGGTTACCAGTATCAGGCTGTAATCCATGCCCAGGGACCAGGCCTTCATGGATATGCTTCGTTTCCAGGTGGGGCGGATAATCTCCATCGTTATTTCAGCCCGGGAGCTCTCACCCCGTACCTTCTCATCGGCCCGGCGTACGATTTCCGTTGCATCCTGCGCCTGAGCCAGTAGCGTACTTGCTAACATCACTAAACAGAACACAGCAGCTTTTTTATGTTTCAGAGTCATAGTCATTCATTACTTTTTGTTTCATCATTTCAAAAGGATAGTCCTCACCAAGTGTAATATAGCCCAGGGTTATGCCATCCAGCTTGGCTGCGAGGTAGTAGGCTTCCGCTTCCGGACTCTCGTATCCAAGATCTTCAAAAAGAGGAGCGAGGATTCGTATCTGCCGTTCGTTGTACGCTTCAATAGAAGCTTTTAGCTTTTCAACGGCATCCGGCTGAAGTGCGAGGGAAATCATCAGCCTAAGGACTTCGGTAGACTGTTTAATATAGCCGAAAATCATGTTCAGCATCTTGTGCAGGCGTTCTGAAGAAGAGAGGTTGTCCGGAAAATCCATTGCCCGGTCACCCAGATCGGTGAGATCGTCAAAAATAGCGTGCAGTATGTCATCCTTGCCTTCAAAGTAGTGGTAGATCAGCCCTTTCGATACCCCGGCTTCTTTGGCAATGGCGCGGACGCCGGTATTGGCAAAGCCTTTTGCCGCAAAAAGTTCAAAGGCAGCATCCCTTATTTGCTGTCGTGCCTGCTGCCTGATTTCTTCGTTCTGATTGGCCGTTCTGGGAGACATATTTTAACGTTGACTGAACGTTCAGTCAAAATCTAATCGGTAAATACAGCAATGTCAATAAAAAGGTGCAAAACAGTGAGCCGGGCGGATTAACCGAAGATGGGTAAAAGCAGGCAGTACCCGGGTGTGGTGCGGTTTTATTTTACCTTGGCAACCCTGTCATGAACAAATTCCAGAAAGTTTTGAAGTAGCAGGGAGCCGGTGGTACCGGATTTCTTAGGATGAAACTGTACACCCATCACGTTATCCTTTCCAACAACAGCACAAAAGTCATTGATATAATGGCAGGAAGCCAGTGAATATTCATTCACCGGGGCATAGAAACTGTGCACGTAATAGAAATACTGCCGGGTGCTGATGCCGTTGAGAAGCGGACAGTCAGTGGTCTCAGTAAAGGTATTCCAGCCCATATGCGGTACCTTGTCTCTGGTCTCGTCAAATTTTTTAAGCTTGCCCGGTATGATACCAAGTCCCTCAGTATCCCCTTCCTCGGAACTCTCAAAAAGAAGCTGCATGCCCAGGCATATACCCAGAACCGGTTTGTCGGTTTCCTTTAAAAAGTGATCGAGCCCCTGTTTTTTCAGCGATTGCATGGCAGGAAGGGCATGGCCTACGCCGGGAAAAATAACGGCGTCCGACGCTTCCAGTTCTTCAGGCTTATTGGAAACAATATACTTCTCGTCAAGCCTGTCCAGTGCATTAGATACGGAGGCAAGATTACCGGCATCGTAATTAATAATTGCGATCATGTTACAGCAGGTCTTTGGTGCTAGGTAAAATATTTAAATTACGTTCACTTCTGCTAACTGCTGCCCTGAGGCAGCGTGCAAAAGCTTTAAAACAAGCTTCAATCTTGTGATGGTCGTTGGTTCCTTCAAAAGACACGTGCAGGGTAGCCTTCATGTTTATGGCCAGCGAATAAAAAAAATGTTCTGTCATTTCAGTGGGAAAATCCCCGACCACATCACGATTGAACTCGCCGTCAAACACAAGATAAGGCCTGCCAGAGATGTCCAGGGCAACCTCAGCCTTGCTTTCGTCCATGGGCAACACAAATGAGTAACGTTGAATTCCCACTTTCTCACCTAGTGCTTTTTCAATGGTTTCACCAAGCGTGATGGCCGTATCTTCAATGGTATGATGCTCATCTATTTCCAGGTCACCCTGGCAGGAGATGTCGAGGTCTATCAGCCCGTGCCGGGCAATTTGCTCCAGCATATGGTCAAAAAAGCCGAGGCCGGTATCAATGCTGGATTTTCCGGTACCATCGAGATTTATCGAGACCGTGATCTGTGTTTCCGATGTTTTACGCGTGTGGCTTGCCTTGCGACGGGGAAAGCATATTAAATTGCTGATCTGAATCCAGTCTTCTGCTTCAGCTACTTGGTTATTATCGCTGTAGGCGACCAGAATGTTGTCTTCGGAAGTTATGGTCAAATCAATTTCTTCTTCCTGAAATGCGTGGCTCGATACCTGCTCATTTTCAAGCAGGTTTTGCTGATGCTCCGAGAGCTGATCGAAATCAAACTGAATTCCGTGCCCGAGTTCCTGCAGGTGCTTGAGGCCGTATAAAGCACCTTCCCACAACAGTTCGCTGCCTGATCCATTTAGTGCTTCGGTTTGGATACGGATTTTCATTCTGCCAGTTCTTTTAGGGTATTGATTAGTTTCTCATTTTCATCGGGCGTGCCTACGGTAATTCGAAGGCAGTTTTCACAAAGAGGCTCATTGCCCCTGTACCGCACAATGATCTCTTTTTTAGCCAGTTCTTTGTACGTCTTAACGGCATCATCAAATTTGACCAGTAAAAAGTTCGCGTTGCTTGGATAAATTTTTCTAACACCGGGTACCTCTTGCAGTTTATTTCGCAGCATTTCCCGCTCTTCAACTAATTTATCAATATGAAAGGAAATGGTATCAAGGTGGTCAAAGGCCTCCAGTGCGTATTTGCTTGTGAGGGCGTTAACGTTATAGGGCGCCTTCACTTTGAGCATAAATTTAATAATGATTTCCGAGGCTAAAGCTATGCCCATTCGTATCCCTGCCATGCCGAATGATTTCGACAAGGTTTGCAGTACTACCAGGTTGGGATGTGTTTTAATAAGCTCCGCCCGGCTTTTTCGGTCGCTAAAGTCGATGTAGGCTTCGTCAATAACTACAATTCCGGGAAATTCTGATACCAGTGCTTCAATACGTTCCTGCTCAAACTCATTCCCTGTCGGGTTATTGGGGGAACAGAGAAATAGCATTTTAGAATGCTCATCCGCTGCATCAAGTATCTCATCGACTTTTGGCTGAAAGTTTGGGTCAAGATTCACCTTTTTTACCGCTACATCATGGATACCGGCTGATACCTTGTACATGCCGTAGGTAGGAGGGGTGATAATGATGTTATCGGTTCTCGGCTCGCAAAAGATGCGGTACAGCAAGTCGATTGCTTCATCACTGCCTACCCCTACAAAGACATTTTCCGGTTCAAGATCACGCAGCCCGGCTATTTTCCCCCGGAGCTTTTGCTGATAGGGAGAAGGATAGCGATGAAGCCCGTCAGCTTGCTGGTAGGGCGCCCCAAGGCTGTTCTCATTGGCATCTAGCAGCAGCCCGCTTTCGTAGTCATCGCGTGCGCTTCGATAGGGCTCCAGCTTTCGGATGTTGGGCCTGACAAGGTTTTCTATACTGATTTCGGGCTTCATGGATTTACTCTGCAAAGGAATATATGTTCAGTTAATGTAATTGTCTCTTAATAACCATCCCCCGGATACACCCCCTGAACGGGCGTGAATCGTCCCCCTTCGAAGGGGGACAGATGAGGCCCTGGCCGAATCCAGGGGGATGGCCTTTAGCTAATATCTTGTTTGTAGATCTTACAGTAAATTACTCTTGCAAGCGCACTGAAACCGCTCGTTTGTGACCTTCAAGTTCTTCAAGTTCAGCCAGTGTTTCAACGGAGGGAGCAATATTTTTCAATCCTTCCTTTGAAAGATGCTGCATGGTAATGAATTTACAGAAAGAATCAACCGAAACCCCGCTGTACATTCTGGCATACCCGTAGGTCGGCAATGTGTGGTTGGTGCCAGAAGCATAATCACCCACGCTTTCCGGTGACCATTTGCCTAGGAATACCGAACCGGCGTTATAAATTTCATCCACATAAGCTTCCGCGTTTTCACACTGAATGATGAGGTGCTCGGGAGCATACCTGTTCGAAAAACTAAAAGCCTGCTCCAGTGAGTCCACTTCTATGCTGAAGCTGTTATTCAGTGCTTTTTCTGCCATCGCTTTTCGGGGCAGCCCTTCCAGCTGCTTTTTCAGCTCAAGCTGACACTGATCCCAGTTGAAATGAGGCGTTGCCAGCAGAACCGCCTGACTGTCTGACCCGTGTTCGGCTTGCGACAGCAGGTCGGCGGCTACAAACGCCGGTTCTGCGTTATCGTCGGCAATTACGAGCACTTCAGAAGGGCCGGCGGGCATGTCAATAGCCACCTGGGCTTCACTGTTTTGCAGCTGCATCTTGGCAGCCGTTACGTACTGGTTGCCGGGACCGAAAATTTTGTCCACCTTGGGAACCGACTCGGTACCGAAAGCCATTGCGGCTACGGCCTGTGCACCGCCTGCCTTTAAAATAACGGATGCACCGACTTTTTTTGCTATGTAGATCAACTCATCGGCTATGCGCCCATCCCTTCCCGGAGGTGTGGCAATGACAATTTCTTTGCATCCTGCAAGAGCGGCGGGGATCCCAAGCATCATCAGCGTGGAGGGCAGCAGTGCCGTACCGCCCGGTACATACAGGCCCACTCTCTCTATTGGCCGAGCAACCCGCATGCATCGCACGCCGGGCATGGTTTCAACTTCCATGGCATTGGGAAGCTGGGCTTTATGAAACCGGTAGATATTCTTGAACGCGGTATCAATGGCTTCCCTGATTTCATCTTTCAGTAGCAACTCATGGTCTTCCGGGCTAAAGGTCAGTGGGTCGGGCTTTAGCCCGTCGAACTTTTCGGTATACTGTAATACCGCTGCGTCGCCCTCGTTGCGAACCTCCTCAATGATAGGGCTTACGGTAGCAAAAATGGATTCAAAATCCATCTTCGGACGCCGGCATAAATCGGTTAAATCGTCTTCGGATAATTCATTGTAAACGTACTTTTTCATCGTATTGGATAATTGTTAGTCGATAATAAATCCAAGGCTATTACACAAAGCTTCACAAAGTTGCATAAAGTTACACGAAGTCTATAGTGCCTTTGTGCTTCTCTGCGTAACTCCGTGAGATAACTATTCGAAAACATTCCTCAAACTATCATGCTTTCAATAGGTAAAATCACGATTCCGCTTGCGCCAGCAGATTTTAGCTCTTCCATAACTTCCCAGAACTTGTCGATGGGAATTACGGTATGTATGGCCACCATGTTTTTCTCTGCCAGCGGCATAACCGTCGGACTTTTGAGCGACGGGATAATCTCTTTTATCTCTTCTACATTCTCTTCGGAAGCGTTCATCATAATGTAGCGGCTTCTCCCTGCCTGTTGGTGTCCGTCAATACGGATCAGAAATTTTTCAATCAGCTTTTTCTTGCCGGGAGAAAGATCTTTATTCGTTCGTATGAGCTCCGTTTCAGATTCAAAAATGGTTTCAATCTCTTCCAGCCCGTTTGCCCTCAGGGTATTTCCGGTAGAGACCAAGTCGCAAACGGCATCGGCAACTTCCAGGCGCGGGGCAATTTCCACGGCTCCGGAGATGGTCACAATTTTTGATTCTACTCCCTTGCCCTCAAGAAATTTGCGGGTCAGGTTCGGATAGCTGGTGGCTATGGTTTTTCCTTCAAAATCTTTAACGGATTTTATATCGCCGCTCTTTTTGGCCGCCAGGGAAAGCCGGCACATGCCGTATTCCAGTCCCCGCAGTGTAGTTACGTCGGCACCCATCTCGGCAGTGACGTTGGCTCCTACAAAACCAAGGTCACAGACACCGTCCTGAACATATTCGGGAATATCATCGTCTCTGATCAAGAGCAGCTCTACATCAAAGTTACGGCATTTCAGCATGAGGCTGCGTTTGTAGTTATCAAATTGAAGGCCAATGCCCTCCAGCAGGTTAATGGTTTTATCGGTCAGCCGGCCGTCTTTTTGCAGTGCAATGCGTAGTGAGGTTTCTGAATCGGCAGTTCGTTGCATGGTAAAGTTATACTAATTTGTTTAATAAGGGTTTTAAGGTAACAATCGAGGGGACAGCAGCAAAAGCTGCGGGGTATGAATATGCTATTGGTGGTGGAAGCCACCATGATGAAGGGAATGGGTATGTGAATGTAGAGTCACCATATGAGGGAATATAAACATTTTTTAAAGCAGATCATTCCCGCAATGTGATTTTACTATTTTTAATAGAAAGGGTATGGCCGTCATATCAGGGCTCAATTACGAAACAGGGAATACTGCGTTAATAACCTGTCTTCTAACTTTGGGAGAGGGTATGCCCAAGGCTTGCCGGCCTGATAATTCCGGGCATCAGCCTTACCTTCTTTCTTCAACTACCTCTTCGTAGGCCGCTTTAACTTTAACCCCTGCGATGGCTTCATTGACATTGAACAGGTGGTCGCCGATTTTCTCAAGGCGATTCAGGTAATCGAGGAAAACAAATCCTACCTTAGTTGAATAAACGTTGTTTTCAAGCTGAGCATAATGGTACTCAAGCAGTTCGTCACGGTAATCATTAATAGACTCTTCGATCTGCAAGGATTTATCCAGGTTAATAGCCCCATTATCCTGCTCCAGGTTTTCCCGGACGTTGCGTATTGACTCGTAAATCAAGTCAAGCATCTTGCGGATTCTAACCATGGCCGACTTGGGTAAATGGTTGTCCTCTTTTTGCATGCGTTCGAATGTTTTTGACATCTGGTAATAAATATCGCCCACCCTTTCCAGGTCGTTGATCATGCTGTGCATGCCCCGTATACGGCGGCTTGCTGCCTCTGTGAGGTTATAGCTGGATATTTTGGTCAGGTATTCAGCTATTTCCAGTTCAATATTGTCGGTGATGCCTTCACGTTTTTCAATCTTCTTCAGAAATTTTTCCTGCTTGTTCTGCTTCTTAAAGAGCAAACCCTGCATGCTGAAGTGCATTTTTTCGATCAGCCTGGCGAAAAGCTCGATCTCTTTATGAGCCTGCGACATAGACAGTTCGGGTGATGACATCATGCCCGAAGATATGTACTGCAGGCGGTGCTGAGTATCCTTCTTCTCCTTTTGATACTTTTCGACAAACCGGACAATATGCGGTACAAAGGCAACAAGCAGAAGCACGTTGATCACATTGAAGGTTGTATGGAAAAGGGAAAGCGCCAGGGTGGCATTAGCTCTGCCGATCTCACTGGTAGCCGCAAGAATGGAGCCTGAACCAGGAATGAAATAACTCATCACGGTATCTATGCCTATGATAAAGGGCTGAATAAGGAGCAGCATCCAAACTACGCCGAAGACATTGAATACGAAGTGAAACCGAGCGGCCCGCTTGGCATAAACATTACCAACCAAAGCGGCAATATTAGCTGTTACCGTCGTCCCGATATTTTCACCCAGTACCATTGCGGCAGCCATGGGAAAGTCAATCCAGCCCTGGAACAGCATGACGAGAGTAATGGCTGAAGCCGCGGATGAAGATTGGGTTATCAGTGTTAACATGGTACCGGCAAGCACAAAAATGAGGATGGATAGAAAACCGAATTCGGTAAATTGGTCCAGGAACATAAACATTTCGGGGTTGTCCTGAATATTGGGCACCCCGTTTTTTATAAAGTCCAGGCCGATAAACAGGATCCCGAAACCGATCATGGCCTCGGCAAGATTGCGCAGTTTTTCCCGTCCGAAAAACATGAAGGGGAAAAAGATACCTATCAGCATAACGGCGATAGGGGTGATCTGCATCTTAAAGCCGAATATTGAGATCATCCAGGCAGTAACCGTGGTACCGATATTGGCGCCCATGATAACCCCCGTAGATTCCAGAAAGGTGATCAGGCCGGCATTGACAAAACTGACTACCATTACCGTTGTAGTTGAAGAAGACTGGGTGATGGTAGTAGCAGTAAAACCGGTTAATATGCCGCGAAACCGGGTGCTGGTCATTCCTTTGAGAATACTTCTAAGTTTATTACCGGCGACTTTCTGAAGGCCGTCGCTGAATACTTTCATCCCATAAATAAAGATGCCCAGCGAACCTACCAGCTGCAGCAGGTCGAAAAAATTATAATTCATTGCTGATCTTTAATTTTACTATTCTGTCGAATATATCCCTTATCAAACAAGGCAGCCAATATAATAAGATCTCACACCTAATTTTAATTCATTTCACAGCATTTAAAGCAGTTACATCCCAAATCAGGAAGGTTGTCCGGAAATTCTGCTAATAGCTTCCGGGTGATCAACTTTATGTAGCTTTATTGGAGGCCCCGCCATTAACTGTGACATTGTGACCTCCTCAAATATCCTTGTTGTTGACTAAATAAAACTTTCTGTTGAATAAAAGCTAAAGAATGAATAATATCAATTAAAGATAAAAAGGTCTTTTATTCCCTAATAACAATTTAACCCAGTGACGCTATGAAAAAAACGCCTTTATACTTCTTGTTGATTTTGATTTTAGCCGGGTCGGTTACCTTATCATGCACCAGCAAAAATCAGCAGGATCAAAAAAGTACGGAAAACATCGCATCTTCCAACAGGGGGCAGGCTTGGGTTGAAGATGAAGATTCGAAAAAAAATATTCTTCAGATAGCCAACAGCTCTCCCGATCATAAGACACTGGCTGCAGCAATTGAGGCGGCAGGGATACAGAATGTACTGGTTAATGCCGGTCCGTTAACTGTGTTTGCACCCAATGATAAAGCTTTTAGCAATTTGCCTGAAGGAACCGTTGATAATCTTTTAAAACCTGAAAACAAGCAGAAACTGGCAAATATTCTGACTTCTCATGCCTCTCCCGCTTCGCTCAAGAAAGAACAGCTTACTGAAGACCGCCAAATTTACCTTGCCACGGGACAGTATGTGAATGTTGAAATCAAGGATGGCGAGACCTACGTGAACGGGGCAAAAGTCCTGGCTTCTATTCCGGCTTCCAATGGGGTCATACACGTGGTTGACAAGGTTTTCCTTTTCTAGGAAGGTTAACGACATTTAGAACTGACACAAGTTAAGGCTTCTGAATTTGTTCGCAGCTATTCAGAAGCCTTATTTATATTAAACAAGATTTCAAGAGATAGAGAAAGTCATCGTTTATGAAAGAACTGCTTTGTGCAACTTCTCCTCACCTTTTTGCCGCTCTGTGAAATAGTATGTTAATCCCCATTGCCAGTTCAGTTAACAAAAATTCTCCCTTTGGCTTTATTAAGACTATTCACTTAGATTAAAAAATAGAGCCTAAAAATATGCGGGATCTTTTACATGAATGAAGAGGAAAGAAAAAAACTGGTAGCGCAGCGAAAGAAAGAGCAGGCAGAAAGAGAGCTTGAGTTTGACCTAAACCGGGATTTGAAGGTTCAGGATCAGAAGAATGAAATTGCTGAGCAGCATGAGAAAGACCGGAATAAATATACGGTTTGGGCTATAATTTTTCTGGGTACCATGATACCCCTATACCTCTTTCTGTTTGGCGTGAAGTATTTATTTATGGTTTTTTTCGGTCCGGTTTTAGGGATAGTTGGAATCAGTGTCGAAGGGGTGAATATCTTCCTGCATATTTTTATCTGGACATTATCGATAATCAGCGTATACCGGGAGCGCTCCGTCCTGGAAGAAATCACGAGTATTTTCTTTTAATAATTATATAGTTTACCCAACAAAACCCTTTAGATATATCAAATATGTTGATGAAAACCATTTCCATACTGATACTATCTGCGCTGGGCCTGCTGCTATTTTCTTGCAATGATTCTATAGTTATGGAAGATGTGGCGATCCGAGATAGCTCGGAAAAAATGTCTTTCGCCATTGTGCGGGTTCCTTATCGCTCCCCATATGGACCCAAAGTCGTTGATGATATTTTTGCCGGGTCTATCGATCGTTTCAATCCTGATGGCAACGATCTTCCGCCACCTTCCTCATTTGGATGTTTTGTGAGTTGGGCCAATCCAAAGAATAATTCCAAATATCTTTACTATACAAATTACGTTTACCTTCCCAATGACCTTATTGAGCAAGCCCGGAATATATATCAGCACGTGAAGGTGAGAGCGCTTTCCCCGGAAGGTCCCAACGGAGAAACGATGGGCCTTGCCCGCTGTATATTACCTTCGAATTTAGGTATTGAAAATTTGATTATTGCTCATTTAAAAACGTACCTCGCCAGGACCGAGACAAAAGTTAAGATTGAATACGATGTGAGTTCACAGATTATTGATTCCACGCTTTATATCAATACGGATAACCGCTAATCATCCTCTATCCTTTTTTACATTCCTTAATAATCCGGCAGTTTAATATTAAGCCCGCCTGAGTATATTACCTCCCAACCATTTAAGAAAAAAGGAGACCAATAGTGAAAAAATATCCAGTGAAAACAGTACTGACTGTCTTACTGCTTGCATGGCAGTGGAATGCCGTAATCGCACAGGAAGTACAAACGGACCGGGTAATTGATGAAATTGTAGAAGAGGCCAATGAAAATTCCCAGCTGGAAAGGCTGGCTCATGAACTCCTGGACGTCATCGGTCCGCGGCTGGTGGGCACGCCCCAAATGCAGCAGGCTCATGACTGGGCGGTGGATACCTATGGAGAGTGGGGCATTAAAGCACGTAACGAACAGTGGGGAGAATGGCGGGGATGGGAGCGAGGCATCACCCATGTTGACTTGGTTTCACCGCGAGTGGTATCCCTGGAAGCCATGCAGCTGGCCTGGAGTCCGGGTACTTCTAAAGAGGGCGTAACCGCGGGAATGGTGACAATTGCGGATGTAGCAGATTCTCTCGCTTTCCGGGAATGGCTGCCCAAAGTGAAAGGCAAGTTTGTTCTGGTTTCCATGCCGGAACCTACCGGAAGGCCTGACGATAACTGGCAGGAATTTGCCACCGAAGAGTCGTTTCAAAAGATGAAGCGTGAGCGTGAAGAGCAGACCCGGGCATGGCGAGAAAAAATCAGTAAAACGGGCTATAACAGCCGGAGCATCATTGCGGTGCTTGAAGAAGCAGGAGCTGTGGGTATCATACAGTCGCGATGGTCAAGAGGCTTTGGTGTGAATAAGATATTCAGTGCACGGACCGAAAACATACCGACTGTTGATCTGGCACTGGAAGATTACGGCATGCTCTACCGAATGGTAGAATACGGTGATGAACCGGTAATCAAGGTCGTTGCCGAGTCCAGGGATTTGGGCATGGTTCCGGCTTTCAACACGATCGCTGAAATTAAAGGCACTGAAAAACCGGATGAATATGTCATTCTCTCCGCCCACTTTGATTCCTGGGATGGAGGCACGGGTGCTACGGATAACGGTACCGGAACCATCACCATGATGGAGGCCGCTCGCATCCTGAAGAAAATGTATCCCAACCCCAAGCGTACGATTCTGGTCGGCCTCTGGGGCAGTGAAGAGCAGGGGCTGAACGGCTCACGCGCTTTCGTGGAAGATCATCCTGAAATTGTTGCCGGTGTACAGGCTGTATTTAACCAGGACAACGGTACCGGACGGGTGGTGAATATTTCCGGACAGGGTTTTCTGCATGCCTATGATTACCTTGGCAGCTGGCTGGAGGAGGTGCCTCGCGATATTACCCGGCATATAGAGACCGAGTTCCCCGGGATGCCGGGAGGAGGCGGGTCGGACTATGCCTCTTTTGTAGCGGCAGGAGCGCCGGCGTTTTCCTTAAGTTCTCTCAGTTGGTCGTACTGGAATTATACCTGGCATACCAACCGTGATACTTATGATAAAATTGTTTTTGACGATGTACGGAATAATGTGATACTCACAGCCATTCTAACCTACATGGCCAGCGAAGATCCCGAGATGACCTCGCGCGATAAGCGTGTTCTGCCAGTGAATCCCCGAACCGGAGAGCAGCGAACCTGGCCTGAACCGAGAAAAGCCGATCGAAGTGGCGGGTAAACCAGCACTTTTTGTAATAGTCATTCTTTAGCCGGAGCTCCCCCCCCAGTGGTATCTCCGGCTTTGCTATATACCTATCTTTGCGCCACTTATTTTATCTCCGTGCAACTCTGTGAAATAGCAAATATTTATGAATTTCAAAGGCGATTTCGCCAATATGTAACGAACATTTCGATGGCGATGAGAGGTATACCGGTTCCGTAAAGTGTGCCTATCTTCCACATTACCCTGGGTAATCTTTTTGTCCCTGCTCTCAATGGATTGATATTAGCGAATTATTATTTTTCGATCTCCATCGCACTGTAACAATATGCTCCCATAAAAGTAATATATTGAGTACATATTAATCGGTAATCGACGGCTGCAATGAAGCTATTCAGAATTCTGGGTTTTACAATGATACTCCTGCTGCTGATGCCATATCCTGGCTCAGCCCAGCAGCAGTCACCGGACCGCGAAACCGAAGCACCGCGTAAAATCGGTGTCGCTCTCAGTGCCGGCGGCGCCAAAGGCTTTGCCCATATCGGAGTTCTTAAGGTGCTGGATGAGGAAAATATACCCATACACATTGTAACGGGCAGCAGCATGGGCGCGGTAATAGGCGGACTCTACTCCGCAGGCTATACGCCCGCCCAGATTGAAGAGATAGCTGTCAATACCGACTGGCAGGCCCTTTTTAATGATAACCTGAAGCCAAGCTCCCGGGATCTGAGCACCTTTATTTCTACCCGTGACACCTATATGCTCTCCTTCCCGATACTCGACGGTTTGCCGCAACTGCCTGCAGGCCTGGTGAGGGGGCAAAATCTATCCATGCTGCTTTACAGGCTGTTGCTGCCCTTTCATGATGTAAGTGATTTTTCCGAACTGCCGATTTCATTCGGCGCCGTAGCCACCAATCTATCCACCGGAGAACCCCGCAGGTTCGAAACCGGATATCTTCCGGAAGTGATCCGGGCCAGTGCCGCCATACCCAGTATTTTTAAGCCTGTTTCCATTGATGGCGAGCTCTATATCGACGGCGGTGTAATTCGCAGCATACCGGCAGAAGACGCCCGTGCCATGGGTGCGGATATCGTACTGGTGTCGGACGTAGGAGAACCGGTAAAGCCACTCGAGGATTTAGACACCTTCGTAGACATTCTTTTTCAATCGGTAGGCTTTCACCTGGTGAAATCGGATTCAGCGCAGATAGAACTTGCAGATTTTTACCTGCGTCCGGATATGGAAAATTTCACGAGCTTCAGCTATGAGGAGGTCGAAGCCCTCATAGAGAGCGGGGAAGAAGCAGCCCGCGCCATGATGCCCCGTATCAAAGCCATGCTCGATTCTGTGCAAACGGCCGATAGGAAAGATAAACCCGAGATAGCGGACCGTAAAAGGGAAATTAATGTTACCAATGTGGAATACCGGAATATCGATCGAAGGCTTCTTAATCAGGCGAGGATTATTTTTGATATCAATCCCCCTGAAAAAATTGCCTATTCCGAAATTGAAAGAAAAATAAACCGGCTCTATGCAACCGGACACTTTAGCCTGATCTCATACCGTGTTCAGGATGACCCTACATCGGCCGGCGGGAAAAATCTTACCGTTAGCTTTTCCGATAATGAACCTGACAGGCTGGGCTTCAGCATGCGCTACGACAGCCGGTACAAGGCCTCATTGCTATTTGGGATACAGTCACGAAATATTTTTGGGCTCGGCGATCAGCTTCGTTCAAACCTAAGACTGGGAGAGGTGCTCGGGCTGGGGACTCATTATGAAGCACCGATTTCCTTGGCTCCTGCCATTTCAGCAGAAGCGGATCTAAACCTGCACCGCTCGCCTATTGATTATTATGATTCCGGGCAGCAGCTGGCAACGATAGAAATTGACCGTGCCGAATTTGTGCCTTCCCTCTCAATACGCCTCTTTAACTACCTGGAACTGAATACAGGCCTGAAAGCCGAATACTACGAACTGAACGAGGCTATCGGGAACAATGTATTGCTGGCTGACCGGCAGTTTCTTTTTACCGCAGTCGGGAGCCTGGAATTTAATAATCTGAATCGTCCCTACTTTTCAACCAGGGGGCTTAAATTGAAGGTTACCGGTGAAGCCAGCGATAAGCGATATTTAAGCGAGGCTACCTTTTCACAGCTCTTCGGGAAGCTTGATGCCGCCATCCCGCTCTATGACGGCCTCGTATTACAAACCCAGGCAATGGCGGGACAGTCAAGCACTTCAAACCTCCCACTGCACTACCGTTTTTACCAGGGGGGGCTAACAGAAAATCCGCTGTTTACAGACAGGCATGGACTGTTATGGGGCTACGCCGTTCAGCAGTTGAGCGGATCGAGCCTGGCGGCAGTACGCGGGGCTTTGCAAGTTCATCTTGGCAGTGACATCTATTTGCAGGGTGGGTGGAATGCGGCGCATCTATCCGATTCAGGTACCTGGAATCCCGATAATTTTGATTGGACTCAGGGCTATGGCATATCCCTGGGTGCCCTTACGCTTATAGGGCCAATTAACTTTTCACTATCGACACCCGACTTT
>DATFJD010000174.1:0-9175 GCA_035269475.1 Halalkalibaculum sp. | reverse complement strand
AAGAGCGGTCTCCTAGTGGACGGGCCATGCTTATTTTTGCATCAAGAGTACCGTAAGCATCATTTTCAGCAGTATTTAAATTATCTGCAAAGTACTGAGAGACATAATCATAAGATATTTCACTTAATATTCTGTTTTGCTGGTAGGTGAGGCTAAGATTCAAACGGTGATTGGGTATGCCCGGCACATCATTATCCTCAATAGAGCTGCCGTTAATTGGTCCCTGTTCCTGAAAGGTAGCATGGATGTAATTATACGTAGCATTGAACTGAAGGGTTTCCAGTGGGTTAACCGTCAAACGCGTTTCAATGCCGTTATGGACGGTATTACCCTGATTCCGGTAAAAGGTGGGGCCGTTTGCCTGTAGCTGGAAGGGAAACAGGATATCCGTGATCCACATACGATAAAGGGTCAATTCATAGCCCAGAATATTTCCTGCAGCTTGTCCCTTCGTACCCAGTTCAACTCCAATAGTGCGTTCGGGTTCGAGGTTTGGGTTGAAACCGCTTCCGCCTTCCGGACTGTTAACCAGTTCTGTGGTGGTTGGGGCCTCAAAGGAAGTGCTGAGGTTGGCATACCATTTATTGGTACCCGAGCGATAGGAGACACCGATACTGGGGCTCAGGGCATTGAAGGTCCGGCTATTAGTCTGGGCCACGGCGGCAGAATCGACACTGAACGTAAGCCAGTCGTATCTCAGCCCTGCCAGAAGGTTCCAATTTCCCAGCTCCAGGTCAGAAGTTACGAACAGTGCCTGATTAGTCACTTGTTCAAGCTGCTTAAGTGTAATTCCTCCTCTGTCTCCACTGTTATTCTCAAATTCACTTCTGTCATCCGATTGCAATTTGCTATCGAAACCAACATTTACATTCAGGTTGTTGAACTCTTTTTCAAGGGTGCCCCTTAGGCCGCCCGCCCAGCGATTAAGATCGATTACCGCAAAGGGAAGCGGGTTAGTGAGATCCCGGTAGATGCCATACCCTGTCAGGGTGATAAAACCAATGGATGAGTCCCTGTAATAGTTAAGGCCCAGCTGACCCTGGTAAACCTGTTTGCCGGCATCGTTACTGACAGAAGAGGGATTGGCCATCTTGGGGCTGTCAATAGCATCCTCTTTAGTCAGGCTGCTCGGGTTTTTTGCCTCAGGCATGGCGACAAAGGCTCCCACATATTCCAGCCTGCTCTTATTGCTGAGGTCAACGGTTCCTTTTAAACCGGAACGGCTGAGTTTTACTGAGCTGTGCTCCCGGAAGCCGTCCTGGCTTAGGTATGAGCTGTATGCCGAAACGGTATGATTGCCGAATGCCTGGCTGTATTGAACGTTCTGCTTGAACAGGTTATAGGATCCGGCGGTACTGCCGAGGCTAAGTGTTGGTGTTTCCCGCGGGCTTTGAAAGGTAGATACATGTAGTACACCGCCGCTGCTGTTGCCCCAGAAAGTAGATGCAGGCCCTCTGATCAGTTCTATCTTGTCCACAAAGGCCGGATCTACGGGATTCAGCATGGTCTGCCCATCGGCAACCGTCAGCGGAATGCCATCCATAATAACCTGGATACCGCGCACACCGAAAGAGGTTCGCCAGCCGATGCCCCTGATGGTTATGCGTTCTCCCAGCGAGTAGTTCTCCCTGTCATTCACCCAGATGCCGGGCAGCTGCTGTGTAATTCGATTCATGGTAAGAGAGGCTTCACTGTTTCTTTGAAAAGCGCTTCGGTTGTAGACAGATAGTGACAAGGGTGCATTAGCCGGGCTAATGGTGGAATAAATTGCTTCTATTTTGATGGGATCTAATTCAGCCTTTAACGTATCCTGCTGCTGACCATACAACGAGTTTGGAAGGATAACTGAAAACGCGATAAGGACTATAAAAAGTTTATATTGAATCTGCATGGTAATCTTAGTAATTAAAAGTAGAAAATTTAGACTGAATTGCTGATGTTGCTTGCTAATACAATTTATATTTTTGTAATTCAAGAGCATTAAACACTTGAACGATTGATTTCATTCTTAAAAAAGGCCAATATTTGATGTCGGAAAACTCGAAAGAAGCTTCTGTACTCATTGTAGACGATACGGAACCTAATGTACGTTTGCTAGCACACGTTGTAAAGAAGGAGGGATATGAGGTTATGGCGGCATTTTCGGGCGGCGATGCCTTATCGCTAATTGAAAAGCGCAAACCGGATATTATTCTGCTCGATGTGATGATGCCGGAGATGAACGGATTTGAAGTTTGCGAATATCTTAAGGATCACAATGAGTATAAGGATATTCCGGTAATCTTTTTGAGTGCCCTTTCAGAAACGGATTCAAAAGTGCAGGGTTTCAACGTGGGCGGCGTTGACTATATCACAAAACCTTTTCAAAGGGAAGAGGTTCTTGCGCGCATTGATTTGCATGTAAAATTGAAGAAACTGCAGGCGGAACTGAGCAATAAGGTAGAACAGCTGAAACAGCGTGAGGAATCCCTTCAAAAGCTTAATGAAGAAAAGGATGAGCTGATGAGAATTGTCGGCCATGATTTCAGAAATCCGGTAACCGGAATAATGGGCCTGGCCGGTTTCCTGAAAGACAATATTGAAAATATTGATCCTTCCGAACAGTCAGATATCTTAGGCATCATCAAAGGAAGCGGACAGAAGCTGCTGAACCTGGTCAACGGTTTGTTGAACAAGGAGGAAAAGGCCAGCATCTCGGAACTGATTCTACAGGAGCTGGACCTCAAAACAACCATACTGGATATTATTGATTTGCACCGGCCAACGGCTATGAATAAAGGAATTCAGATCCAAAAAGAGCTGGAGGAAATGCCTAAAAAGACGGTCGACAAACACAAGTTAGAGCAGATATTAAGCAATCTCTTGTCAAATGCACTTAAATTTACGCTTGAAGGTGGAACCATTTTTGTAAAACTAAGTGAAGTTGGGGGAAGTGACGGGGCTATCGACCTGACCGTGCAGGATTCGGGCATGGGCATTCCCGAGAAACAGCTTGACGATCTTTGGGATACATCACAAAAGAAAATAAGATACGGTACATCGGGCGAAAAGGGGTCCGGTATGGGACTGGAGCTGGTCAAAAAGTTTACCAACCTGCATGGCGGCCGGGTCAAGGTGAATTCAACGGAAGGCGAGGGAACCACTTTTACTGTTCGTCTGTATGATCAAAAGATGAATGTGCCCAGCAACGTAACATAAATCTCCGGCCTTCGTAAACTTTTTCAAACAGGACGGGCTTTTGAACCTGATCCATGCTGAGATCATGAAAAAATTATTTAACAGACACTTTGAATGGGCTGCTTTATCGATTGGTCTACTGCTCATGGCAGTAATGAATCCATATACGGATTATGCGTCAACGTGGTGCCTTTTTGAAAATATAGGCATTACTTTTTGTCCGGGAGAGGGATTGGGTCATTCCATAGCTTTCTTTGTTAGGGGAGAGTATCAAAATGCAGTTCAAGCTAATGTAATGGGCCCGGCTGCTCTGTTTATCATAATCTCCCGAATTTTATACCGGCTAAACGAGATATTTTTTAAAGGAAACAATAAATCATCAGAATACAATGGCTAATCTACTGGATCATTTACCCGAACTTGAAGGAGACGAAGCGGCATATATTTCACAGCTGTTAAAGTCAATGGATGAAGATACCGCTGAAAAGTTCTCCAGGGTTTACAGGGCACGAAGAAAGGATCCCCAGATAATTCTATTTTCTGCCTTGGCGGGATTTCTGGGAGTGGCAGGTGTCCATAGGCTCATTATTGGGCATATTGGGATGGGAATTCTCTACCTTCTTACCGGCGGTCTATGCGTAATCGGTACTATTGTCGATCTTATAAACTACAAGAACCTGGCTTTTGAATATAACCGGAACGTTGCCCAGGAGGTTCGTTCACTGATAGATTAGCACTTGGCCCGACTTTCTCTGAAGTATAGGTGAATCAAGAACAGAGCGAGGGATTGGATTCCTGTTTATGGAACAGAATATCTTAATTGCCTCTACTGCCCAGGGTGAATACTCTATTCACGTTAAATCCGAAACGGAAGTCGCCGGCCCAGAAATTCTGGTCATTGTTTGAAATGATATACTGCTCGGTATGCCAGCTTGAAGATGCAAAGAATAGTTGGAAAACATGCCCGCCGGTCTCAATATTCAGGCCCAGTGAAAAAGCATTTTGTGTATCCGGGTTACGGTCGCCCAGTACCGGATAGTATTCCGCTATAAGGGCATATCGACGTGAAATATGCAATTCACCTCCTAAACCCAAGGCAAATAAATCATTCTCTGTTTGAGTAACACCGTTTACATGGTTGAAATGGGCATACATGGGAGCTGCCTGAAGGCTTAAGGCGTCATTTATCTTCTTGGCGACGGGTATTGAAAGCAGGTAGTTTAGGTCGTCACTGAACGGGCGGTTGTTTTCGAGGGTAGTTAACCCGATATCTCCTTTCAAAGACATGCTTAAGGGTATGGAACCGTCTTTAGTCTCTTGAAATATCTTTACTTTCGATCTGAGGTCAACAACTTTTCTGTCGGTCATCCGCCCGATGCCTATTGACCATTTATCTGTGATGCCGTAATCAATACCAAGCCGCACATTCGGACCAATGTCAAGGCCAAAGAAATTTTGAAGTGTTCTATCGGTCAGTATCCCGAAGCTGTGCATGATGGTAACATTGATATTATTTGCGGATATGTGTTCGGTAGTCTCTAATCCTACCAGGTTGGGCGCCCAAAAAGTTTCGGCGACGGCACCGCCCGGATTCACTCTCTCCCTTTCCATTTGGGCAACAGATAGGTTATGACAAAGCGAAAAAGCTGTGAATAGAAGTATTATTTTAAATATGCGCATGATAATGGTCAGCTGTTAATCGGTTTGAGTAATGCTTCAATTTGGATGTCGATATTTTCTTCCACGCGGTAGAACAGGATGCCGGGTGGTTTGATATTGTAATCCGTCATATTTAGGGTCCAACCGGCTTTTACAAGCAGCCCGTCAGGCTTTTTTTGGAGGGTCCCGGTTATGGTAACCTCTCTGGTAATATTGTGAATGGTAAACTCCCCCCGCACGGTTACTTCTTGTCTGCCGGTGGTATCAGGGTTAAAACCGGAAATAAGTTTCCCGAAAAATTCGGCAAAAGGATATTTATCGGTTTCCAGAGTCTCTCTCATATCCTTGTCGCGTTTATCATTGCCGGTATCCAGGGTAGTCAGGTCCAGGTAAAAGTCAACTGTAGAATCCTGGAGGGTTATTTTTCCAACCAGATGTTCTGAGGTACCTGTAAACGAATGCAGGGGTACAGATGATTCAAACTCCGCCTGACCCGCTTCTGTTTTATAGGATTGTGCAAATGCAGACCCTGGGGCCAGTATGCAAGCCGCAATTACAGTGAGCAGTAAACGTCTCATAGAAGATGATTTGGATGTCGATGAACTTTAGTTATTCTGTGCTCCATCATCGATCCATGCAATGATAGAATCAATTTCGGCATCGCTAAGAGGCTGCCTGTTAAGTGGCATTCGCTCTCCGAACTCGGGATCTTCATTTGATATCTTATCGACAATGGGGCTATTGTTCGGGCTTCCGGGATCGATGATTTCGGTTCCATAATTAACGCCGACACTATTCAATGCTGCATCATAGGAACTTAGGTTCACTCCGTTTTCCTGGGTACCGGAGTCATGGCACCCGCTAACAGCACAATTTCCATTGAATATCGGTTGTATATCTTCTGAAAAGCTGACAGGCCTGTCGGGATTTGGCGGGGGATCCGGGTCAGGCTCAGGGCCAGTAGAGCTTCCGCCTCCGCAAGCGGTTATAGCTACCAGCAGCAGAATGGCACACGAACGATATAACAAAGAGAGCGGAGATTTGCGGCTGGGATGTGAGGTATCTTTATTAAGTGCATTGCGAAGTAAGTTTTCCATAATAGCTTGTTATGGGTTGTTGTTAAAAAGCATTGTAAATCCTGGATCCGGCGCATTTTAAATGGGTGCCATATGCCGTGCAGGCCATCCTGAAACAAGCCTTAATACATAGCAGGTCTGTTAATAAGTATTCAGGTTATAGTTGATAGAAAATAAACTGCCCATTGAGTAAAGGTTTACGTTACCCCAGCCGACCTCTCTAATTGGCAGCCGGAAAAAAGGTTCAGCCCGCAAACTCACACTTTCTGTTAAGTCATATTCATAACCGACCGAGAGATTGGCGTTGCTCATCAAGTGCGTTGTTCCGGTATCCTCATTCCAACGCTGGGGAAATTCGGGCTGCTCATTAGAATAACTGAACCTGTAGTCTTCATTCAACATGATGTAGGAGGAGAGCCCGGCACTTGCATACAACCTGGATTGCTCTCCCTGGAGAAAGCGGTATGATAGATTAATCGGTATGTCTATAAGCACGCATTGAGCTCTTGTCTGTGCTGCTTCAATTCCGTTGTACCAGTAAGCGGAAGGAGCATTATATTCCCGGGAGCCTGCCTTGTAGTTCACCTGTGAACGGATGGCACCCAGGGAAACCGCCCAGTTCCTGTTAATCTTATAATCAACGGTTAGCCCGATTTTTGAACCCGGATCATAGAAATTGTTGAGATTGCCGGCGGTACTCATATCGGGACCTAATACAAAACCGACTGAAAACTTTGATACTCCTTTTTCAGAAATTCCCGGCCTTGAAACTTTCTGAGAATTTTGCTCCTCTGCCATTGCCGTAACAGGGCTGGTGTATGCTGAATATGTATTAGGAGCCTGCTGTGTAATAGGCTCAGGTGATTCAAATGAAGCACTTTCTGATAATTTGCAGTCTTTACATTCCAGTTCAGAAATTGCAAGATTACGCGCTGAAGTTTGAATAACAGGCGGGGTTGGCTCAGGTTGATTCGCAGAGGCAATTCCTTCAGTTTCCCGGGATGCGGTCTCGGAGATCCGATTGCTCTCAGATTTACCCGTTACATCAGTCTCATTGGCGAGCTCTTCAATATCAGCTATATCCGGTACCTGAGCTTCGTTGTCGGGAGCGGTTTTTTCGGCAAGACTATCGGGTGCAGGGGCAGTAGCCGGCTCCTGTTGCTCTTGCCGGCTTAGCTGCTCATTTAGGGAGTTGATTTCCTGGTAGTTCATGTAGATGAAATAGGAGAGAAGAGAAACGATGGCCAATACCGCTGCCGCTGCCAGACGTCTTCTCCGGCGAGCCGCAAATTGAGCATCGAGTGTATCCAGGCGACCTTCGAGTGATTTCCAGTCTTCCTCTCGATAAGAAATATCGTAGTCGCCCGACTTCTTCTGGAAGAACTCTTCTAATGGGTCTTGGTTATTTGAATCCGTCATAACGTTGTATTAAGTGAAATTCTTTTCTAAAATCGCCTGCAGGTTTTTCTTGGCTTTTGCAAGGTTCGATTTCGAGGTGCCAACTGCTATATCAAGCATTTCGGCTATTTCCCGGTGTTTGAAACCTTCAATAACGAATAGGTTAAAAACGGTTCTATAAGCCGGTGAAAGCTGTTGCACCATTTCAATAATTTCTTCATATGAAATACCGGGTATAATTTTTTCGCTTTTGCCGAGTGATTCTTCCGCTATGTCTACGCTGTCCATTTCCCGGTACTGTTTGTTTTTGTGATAGTGATTAATGGCTGTATTTATGATGATTCTTCTCAGCCAGGGTTTGAAAGGCTTATCGGAATTAAAATCCTTAATATTTGTGAAGACTTTCATAAAGGCATCATTCAGGATTTCAGCAGCTTCGTCCCGGGATTCGGCGTACCGCAGGGTAATGCTCATGCCATAGGCATAGAACATCTTGTATAATTTCTTCTGGCTTTTTCGGCGTCTTTTACAACAACCTTTTATGGTTTTATCTAACAATGCCTTCGATTCCAAAAGCTGAATTCCCGATTTGATTTTAAAGAAGCTTTACTTCTTCTATTTAACAATACAGCATATTTATGGAAAGGGTTGCCTCCGGTTTTTAAAAATCTATGCTTATCATTCCAAATCCGTACCAAATACTAACGCATGTAAACTATCCTATTACTCAGATCTTCATTTAAATTGATAGATTGGTAAATAAATGATATCTCTTCTATATAGATTGGCTGAATTTTAAAATGAACTTATAGTTATGATCAAAAGATCGGAATCGGAAAAGCTGCTTGAGAATTATATTGAAAACGAAAACCTGCGGCTTCACTGCCATATGGTAGCCAAAGCTACAGAGGCTTATGCCAAAGAGCTGGGTAAAGCGGATGGCGAAATTGAGCAATGGTGGACAGCAGGATTGCTTCATGATCTGGACTGGGAAAAGTATCCCGAAGAACATCCCAATAAAGCAGTCAATGAAATATTGCCCGGCAAAGGTTATGACGAGGCTGTGATTAAAGCTATAGAAGCACATGCACCGGAAAGAACCGGGAGAGAACCCGCTACTGAATTAGAAAGGTACCTGTTTGCCTGTGACGAACTTTCCGGCTTTATGAATGCAGTATCACTGATACGGCCCAACGGTTTCCGGGACATGAAGGTGAAATCGGTTACCAAAAAGCTTAAAGATAAACGATTTGCCGAGAGTGTTCCCAGGGAAGATATCAAGAGGGGGGCGGAGCTGATCGATAAACCGCTCAATGAGCATATACAATTTCTTATCAATGTATTTAATGAGGTATAATCTATGTGTAACTAAATAAATGATTCATCGTAGACGCTTTAAGATTGTATCATCAAAGACATAACAGCTTGAAAAAAAGACTCTCAGTATATCTTACTTACGCTGCTTTTTCATGGGCATTCTTTATTGTATTGCTAATCACGAGTTCTCCGGTCGATGCCAAGCCTTTTGAATGCGATAATAAAAAAGTAGTGAGTGAATTATGTTCTTTGGAAGGTAAGCCTTACCTGACCAGAGAATTTACTTTAGACGGTCCCGGTGTTTTAAAAGCCTATACCCTTGCTGGTAATATTGAAGTCCAGACAATCCAAGCATCCAATAAAGTAAAAGTTGAGCTGTATCTGGATAGGGGATACTCTTTCTGGTCCAATAGCAAAAACCTGGACAACTATCGAATTACCGTCATCCAGCGGGGGAATGAAATTGTATCATCCGTTGAGAGGAAGAACAAGGAGACCGGTTTCTTCAGTGACCAGATGAGGTTCTCTTTTAAAATCTATGTGCCTGA
>DATFJD010000173.1:0-2305 GCA_035269475.1 Halalkalibaculum sp. | reverse complement strand
TGAAACGTGAAACGGCAGAAGGGTTTGGACTGTTTCCGGAGCTCTGCTCCCTTTTTAATTTAAGCGTGGACGCTTGAAATAGCCGGTAATAAAAACTATTGTACTAAGCCATTCAATTCCTTCCCGTATCCTTTCCTCCGGTTTCCCTTTCTCTTTTCCTCTGCAGCCCTTTGTTTTGCTCTGCGTAACTCTGTGTTATAGCTATACAAGCACATTTTCAATTTTATTGCAACCTTTACACGTATTCCGCGTATTTGTTTTAAATATTAAAATAAATACCTGTTATGGATCTGCTTACCCGCATGGAAGAACTTTTGCTGCTCAGCGTCTGGAGGCTTCAGGAAGATGCCTATGGACTTGAAATCAGGCAGCATCTTTCTGAAATGCTAGGCAGGGATCTATCCGTGGGTTCCGTCTACATCCCACTCAAGAGACTCAAAAAACGGGGATATCTCACTGCATGGGACAGTGAGCCAACTGATGAGCGCGGCGGACGAACGAAGCGATTCTTTAAGCTGACATCGAAAGGGGTGGGTGCATTACAGGAGGTAAAATCAGTACAAGAACAATCCTGGTCAGATCTCCCGGATCTGGGACTGGGATGGCATCCCGCTAAAAGTTAAGGTGATATGAAAAACTACAACTCACCCTTAATTATCAAATTTCTTGATCTCATTCTTCCTAAAGATTTACACCACTTGATCGGTGACCTGGAAGAAGAATACCATCTTCATAGAAACAGAGAAGGCCGTACTTATGCATACCTGTCCTTATGGAGTCAGGTTCTTCGATCCATTCCCTATTTCATTCTACAATCTTTAATCTGGAATACAGTTATGATTTTAAATTATCTGAAAGTAACCTGGCGAAGTATCAAGAAGCATAAAAGCTTTTCACTGATCAACATCCTTGGACTCGCCGCCAGCATGTCGGTCTGCCTGCTCATCATGCTCTTTATTATAGATCAGCGCAGTTATGACCGGTTCCATGAGCACGCTGACCGAATTTATCGCATTAACTCTGACTTTAAATCAGGCAGCAACAATGAAGCCTCTCTCTATGCCACTTCTCCCGGTGGCCTTGCGGAAACTCTGGAGCAGGAGTTCCCCGCTGTTGAAGAAGCTGTACGTATTCGGGGAGGCTACAGCGGCGAAATCAGGGTAGAAGATAAAACCTTTAATCTCCAGGGTTTATTTACAGATGGTGACTTTTTCCGAGTATTTGATTTCGAATTAATAAAAGGGGATTCGCAAACGGCCCTGGCCGAGCCCGGCAACATCGTTTTATCGCCGGAAAGTGCAGAGAAATTATTCGGGGGTGCTGAGCCCATGGGCCAGGTAATCACCGGGCTGGGTGATAGAGAGTATACCGTAACCGGTATCATTAACAATGACGTAAAAAGCCACTTTAACTTCGAAGCGCTGGTCTCATACTCTTCTTTAACATCAAAACCGGAATTAGCGGAATCGCTCTCTAACTGGGAAAGCAATATTTACCAGACATATACTTATTTCCTGATAAAAGAGCAGGCGGATCTTGAAGATCTGTCCTCCCAATTTCCCTCGCTAATCTCAAGGCATTACCAAGATGACGATGGTGAAAATATCATCAGTTCTTTTGTGCTTCAGCCGCTGACGAAAATAAATTTGGGACCTATTATCTCAAATGAGATCGGTAATGCCATTCCGGGTATTATAGCCTGGTTCCTGATCGGCTTTGCCCTCATCATTATACTTATCGCTTGTTTCAACTACGTAAGTCTTACCGTTGCCAAAGCAATGAACCGCGGTAAAGAAGTAGGCATCAGAAAAGTTCTTGGTGCCTTTCGCTCGAATGTTATCAAACAGTTTTTGACCGAATCTGTTGTCATAGCAATTCTGGCACTTGTTTTTTCTGTTTTAATTCTAAAATGGCTGTTGCCTCAGTTTAACAGCCTGTTTATTATAAATGCTTCGGGAAATCAGATCGACCTAAGCCTGATCAACCATTACTGGGTGTATATTGTATTCCTGATGTTCAGTGTTTTTGTCGGTGTGCTGGCCGGTATATATCCGGCCGTCTATCTCTCCACTTTTCAGCCTTCAAAGGTTTTAAAAGGTGTAAGTTCCATCAAAGGAATCTCTGCAGTTGCCATCAGAAAAACTATTATCGTCAGTCAGTTTACTTTTTCGCTGGTATTTATTATTACCGCAATTATACTGTACAAGCAGTTTAACTTCATGATAAATGTTGACCATGGATTCAACACCGAACATATTATTAATGTGGCTCTACAGGATGTACCTTATGATCGATTTGAGAACAA